>DAOWHI010000207.1 GCA_030641505.1 Gemmatimonadota bacterium
ACGCCCCACGGCAGCCGTTGAGCCCACGTCCAGTTCAGTAAGAACTCACCTCGTTTTAGGTCGCCCGGCACAGTGAATAATGCCAACCCAACGATGACTGCGATACCGGCATCGGTGATTCCTGGCACCCACTGTTGGAGAAGCGGGCGTGTGACCCAGGCTGCAGCGGCAAGCGCGAAGACGATCGCCACTCGGCGCTCGCCCGCTGAGATCGACCCCAACCGAGCGATTTCGCGCTCGACCAACTCGTCGCCGCCCGGCAGCTCAGCGCGTCCAACCCGAAACGCGAGTCGTGTCAGGATCACGTAGGTCAACGGAAGTCCGACCGCTACCATCGGTAATCCCACCAGCAGCCAGCGCGCGAAACCGATCCTGATCCCATACGTCTCCTCGATGAACGCGGCTGTCAGAGCGTTGGGCGGGGTGCCGATCAATGTCCCGATACCGCCGATGCTCGCTGCGAATGCGATCGCCAGCAGCAAGGCGGGCGCGAAATCCGCGCCTGGCGGGTCGTCGCCGACGTCGCCAGGAGCTTCGCGACTCAGTCCCAATACCGACAGTCCGATCGGCAGGAGCAGCAACGTCGTCGCGGTGTTGCTGATCCACATGCTGAGAAACGCCGCACTGACCATGAACCCGGCGATGATGCGTCGTGGTCGAGTGCCGATCGCATGAATGATGCGCAGTGCGATCCGGCGATGGAGCGCCCATCGCTCCATTGCCAAAGCCAGGAAGAAACCGCCCATGAACAGGAAGATGACCGGATGAGCGAATGGGGCCGCCGCGTCGCGGATCGACGTCACGCTAAAGAGCGGCAACAGTGCCAACGGCAAGAGTCCGGTCGCCGGGAGCGGAATCGCTTCGGTGATCCACCAGGTCGCCATGATGGCAGCTACCGCCGCCGTCCGCCACCCGGCCGCGCTCAGACCAGCCGGTGCCGGTGACAGGATGAGTGCCGCGAATACGATCGGTCCGAGGACGAGCCCGAGGCGGCCGCGGCGGCCTAGACTCGGATCAAACGCTGCAACTGATTGGTCGTCGTTGCTCATCGTGCTTGTAAGGTGGGGATTGTGTAGCCGCAGTCAAACCCGCGGAGGCAAAAAAAGTGCGCCCCGCTCGAAAGCGGGGCGCACAACTGACTAGTCAGCTAACGACGTTGGCGAAACGTCCGGCCTCTTTTCCCTTTCAGCGGCTCAACACAACGGTGCTGTCCGATCGCGTCCTGGCCGGGACGCTTGATCTGGGTGCCGGTTCGGGCGGCCGCGAAGCCCGCCTACGCCGATGTTCTCTATTCCTTATACGACGTTATGAAACGTCTGTCAAACGCAAATGTTTGTAAGGAAAAGAACGGTCTACTCGCCAGCTGGCTTGGTTACGTTCGTAGCCTGCGGCCCCTTCGGTCCGTCGGTGACCTCGAACTCGACCCGATCATTTTCGGCGAGGCTCTTGAAGCCGTCAGCCTGGATGGCAGAGAAGTGAACGAAAACGTCTGGGCCGTTCTCCTGTTGGATGAACCCAAAACCCTTGGCGTCGTTGAACCACTTCACGGTACCTGTGAGTCTTTCACTCATTGTGCTTTGTACTCCTTGCATTGCTTTGTTACTCCTTGTTGCTACTACTGGGTTAACACTACTCGGCTTGCGCCGGTCTCCAAGGGTCCACTAGGTCATCTTGCACAAAAAAACGCCGCGCCTCTGTTGTTCTCGAGACCGGCGTCTGACGAATGTCTATTTTTCGTGCAGTCGATCCCTGTTCCGTAGAGCCCTTTGAGCGCGAATAGTTTCGCACGGATAGAGGCGGTTGTCAAGCACTTTTTTGTAGTTTCGGGGCATGTCAGAGGGAAACGGCTCCGGACCCGAGATCGATCTGGCCGAGGTTGACGCCTTTGCGGAGGCCGCTCACCGGGGCCAGGAGCGAACCTCGGGGGTCCCATATATCACCCACCCCCGGGCGGTTCTGAGGATCCTCGAGGACGAGTTTCCGGAGCCGGTCGATGACAGGACACTCGCGATCGCCCTGCTCCACGATGTCCTCGAGGATTGCGAGGTGCACCCGACGGTCCTGCTCGAGCGCTACGGAGTGGAGGTCCAAGAGGGTGTGACGCTTCTTTCGGTAAACATTCTGGCGCTCGGCATCGAGCGCAGTGCAGACGTGTACTGGTCGGGGATTCGCAATGGTCCCCGCGCGGTGCGGCTCGTTAAAGCGGCCGATCGACTCCACAACATGCGGGAAGCGTTGAGTGACGGTCACGAGCGGTTTCAGCGCAAGTACTTGGACGAAACTCCGCGCGAGCTGATACCGGTTCTCGAGGACGCTGGGGAAACGTGGTTCACAGAGCGTTTGAAAGACGTCACGGATGAGCTCAAGCGTGCGCTCGGGTAGCCGGATCGTCTTGCTGTTTGTCGCGTTTGCCGCACTGGCCGCCGGCCTGTTCGAAGCCTACAGCCGTCGCGCGCTCGACACGCGCGAGGTGGGCACGCCGGTGACCGCCGCACGCGCTTTCGTAAGCGGTGACAATACCGTGGTCGGTTTGTTGGGAGGTGTGCGTCGTCTGGACCCGGAGCGCGTCGAGGCGGCTGGGCCACGGATGCGAGCGCTTGTGGCTTCGGTCGTAGGTGCTCGAGACAGTGGACGGTTGTACGCCGACGTCGAGTTCGTCGATCACCGATGGGAGGTCCGGCGTGCCGTATTCGTTGTGTCGGATGGCACCCGACTGCCGCTGATCGGCGATGCCCGTCCGACGCTCGAGCCAGTCGCGGAACGTCCCTAGTAGAGGGTATATGCGTCGGTGGATCAAGCGCCTTGTGATCGCTGGCACGGTTGGGCTCGTGCTGTTTCTGGCAATTGGCGTTTCGTACGAACAGTGGTCGCGCGCCGCAGTGCAGCGGGCGCTGCCTCCTCCGGGGGAATCGGTCGATATCGGCGAGGTACGACTCCATCTGCGCTGTGCGGGCGAAGGCAGCCCGACGGTTGTCTTGGAAGCCGGGACCGGCCCTGCCGCATCGATAGTCTGGACCGACGTGCAGCCGTCAATCGCTGAATTCGCCCGAGTCTGTTCGTACGATCGCGCAGGTTTAATGTGGAGTGATCAAGCGAGCGGGCCACGAGACAGCAGGCGGATTGCTACCGAGTTGCACGCGCTTCTCTCTGCGGCCGATGTTCCGCCACCGTATGTCTTGGTAGGCCATTCGATCGGCGGCGTGCACATACGAGTGTTTACCCATCGGTTCCCGGATGAAGTTGTAGGTCTGGTCTTCGTGGATTCGTCACACCCCGACCACTGGCGGCGGTTCCCACCCGAACTAGCGCGGCTTATGAGACTTCCAGCACGGGCCCGATTCCTAGGACCGTTGCTGGCCCAAACCGGGGTCCTGCGGCTAAGCGGCGGCCTGGCGCTGGGAAAGCTTCCCCCTGATGTCGCTGCTGTCACCAACGCCTATCTGCCACATTCGGTCCCCACCCTTTTGGCGGAGTCCGAGGCGCAGGAGGAGAGCATGTCGCAGGCCAGGGAGGCGGGCGCGCTCGATTCGCTGCCGCTCATCGTGCTCAGTGCCGGCCGCGATCCCAAGACACCTTTGCAGGCGCAGTTTCGGGCCGTGTGGGCGGAGCTGCAAGAAGAGCTCGCGTCGCTCTCCAGCAATGTTGACCACCGCGTAGTTGAGGACAGCGATCACTTCATTCAGTTCGACGCGCCGGAGGCTGTCATTGCCGCTGTGAGAGACGTTGTCATGGCGGTGAGAACGGGAAGCAGCGTCAGCGAGGCTGCGGGTCGTGCCAGCTTGAAAGAACCCAAGAAGCCTGCTATACCCTAGCTGTAGTTCAACAGATCACCCGTCGAACTTGAACAAACCTGGAGGGTAACATGCGGGTCAAGGCAACGATTATCGGAGTCGTTTTGTTTCTTCCGACGCTTCTCCACGCGCAAGAGCTTCCAACAGCCACCAAGTTCACCGACGTTTCGTGGTACACGATTACGCACGTGGCGTACGAGTCAGGGCAACGAGATGCCGCCCTGGCAATCATACGGGAGCACCTCGCGCCGGCTGCCGAGGCGGCTGGATTGGAAGAGCCGCAGCTTTTCGAGCACCAGACCGGAGAATGGGACATTACTCTCATTTGGTCGATGCCTGAGGGGCCAGCTGGAATGGAGTGGGAGATCAATCCGTGGCAGGAAAGCTGGTGGGCGTCATTCGCCGAGCGAGAAGGTGGGATGCAGGCCGGAATGGCCATCTGGCAGGATTACATCGGTAAGGTGAGCCGCGCTTCAACCAGCGTCGTCGTCGACCGCGGTAGGTAAGAACTGACGGGCATCGAAGTACGGGGTAATATCCACAACCCACGTGGGTACAACGTCGAGATGAAGCCGTAATCTGAGCTGATCTGGTCAGTCAGAGGACACGACTCCATGTACGACCCGACGTATTGAGCGCCCGCAGCCAACCGCGCGCCTCGAAGAGAAATGAGTGGTTTCTTATGCCAGATTACAGAGCGAGGTTCTTCGCGGACGGGCGCATCCGTGCCTTCCACGAGCCAGTGCGGCCGCTTCGATGACGACTCTCCGGCGCTGCTTTCAGCTTCGCATCGCCCGCACGCTGTTCCCGCCGCACCTCGCCGTTTGGCTCGTGGCTATTGCGTTTGGTGTCTTTCAGACGTACGGCTGGGTTTTGACGTCTGTCGAATTGGTCATGAGCGCTGCCTCGTTGATTGCACTGGTGCACGCTGTGCAGCAGTGGGCTGGCAAATCCCGCCGATCGCTCCTGGCGGCCAACACTGCGCTCACGTATCTGATCGGCTTGCTCTGGCTCTACGGCTGGGGCCTTGGGGGCCAGCCGGACTATGCCATCCTTGCGGAGAACGCGACGCTCATTTTCGATTCGGGAACGTTCGAACTGATCAGATCCGAGCTTGGCGGATGGCCCGGGATCTTTGCTATCGCCCTCGTTGGGTCGCCGTTCGCACTTCAGCGACGATTTGCCTACCTCACGGCCGGGGCAAGGGTGCCGACATGGCGGGGGCGCTTCGTGTCAACCGGCACCTACGGTGCCTTGCTGAGCATCGGGATCCTCACACCCCTGCGTTCGTTTGAGGGGAGCAGCAGTATGATTATCTCCGCCTACTACTACCACATGGATGATGTCCGACATGATGTCCGAGCCGCCCTTGAGGCCGATCACACCGAGTATCCCTATCGAGCTTACCACGATGCTCTGCCGGTCAGCGAGAAGCTTCCTCACGTCTTCGTCGTGCTGATGGAGTCGTACAACGGCCTGCAGATTGACCGCCGGGTCCCCGATGGGCGAGAGATCACACCATTTTTCAATCGGATCGTGCGGGAAGGGCTCAGCGTCGAGCTGTTCTACAGCAATTCAATTCAGACGGCGCGGGGGTTCCTGTCCGTGTTGTGCTCAACCTGGCCGAGCATCAAAGGCAAAGCGTTCGTTGATTTTGAGAGCACGAACTATCGTTGCCTGCCAGAAGTATTGCGCGAGCACGGCTACGCCACTCGGTTTTATCACAACTCCAACAATCTCGAGAAGGAAGGTATCGGACACTTCCTGCGTGCAAACGCGTTCGATGAAGCGTACGATCTCGATTCGTCGTTCGTCGCCGATCATGAGCGCGAGGAGCTTCTGTGGGGCTACGGTGATGCGATGCAGGACGATGTCTACCTCGAGCGCGTGCTCCGCAAGTTGGATGCGGTGTACGGCAAACAGACCACGCGTCCACCGACATTCACGGTCATTTCGACTGGTTCGCACCATCGATCCTACCGATGGATGCCGGAGGACCAGCGGTTTCTCTTCAAGAACCCGCAAGACAAATGGCAGTGGTTTGCGACCTCACTGAACACATTCGACACGTACCTGGAACGCTTTTTCGACATGCTCGCAGAGCGGCCGTGGATCGAAGATCCTATCGTGGTGTTGGTGGGTGATCACGGGATGCCGGCCGGCGAACACGGGGGTTATCACAACGAGAAGGGGTTCTACGAAGAGAATTTCCGAACGCCGCTCGTGATCTGGAGTCCCGGACGCGTGCCAGCTCGGACCGTGACGGGACGCGCATACTCGCATATCGACATCATGCCGACGCTGCTGGACCAGCTAGGCATCAGCACGTGGAGTCACATGCTCGGGACGTCGATCTTGCGCGCCGGCAGTGTCGAGCCGAAGGCTGTAATCCAGATCCAACCGTACAACGGTCGGTCGATCGGCGTCGTCAGCTATCCCTACAAGTACGTGCACCACCAAGCCAGCCAGCGGGAATTCCTGTTTGATCTCGCTGCGGACCCTGCCGAATCGCAGAACCTGGTATTCCGGATGGCGAACTCGCCCGTGCTGGCCGAACTGAGATCCCAGGTCCGCGAAGTCTTTCGGCACCAGGCGTTGCTGGAGGCGGACCGGCTGTGGGCCGATCGACTTGCGGATCCCGCCAGCCAGGAGAACGCTCGGGAGTTCGTGCCGTAACAGGTCCGGACCCGTCGGTTGAAGCTTCGACTACGCCGGTTCAACCCTGACCGGGCACACCTTTAGCTCGGCGGTTTCCGTGATCGGGTCGTAGCCCGAACCGGTCAACACGTTGATCGGGACGTCGGCGAAGCTAAAGCTGGCGAATACGGTGCCCCGCGGCGAGCGGTTGGTCGCCTTGACCTTGATCCGCACCGATCCGCGGGGGCTCGACATCTCGGCCCACTC
>DAOWHI010000190.1 GCA_030641505.1 Gemmatimonadota bacterium
CGCGATCGACGATCTCGACACCGCTGATGCGACGGTCACCGCCAGCGACCGATTCCACAACCGTAGCGCGGTCGAGACTCCGTCAAGCGGGGGTCGGTAGTCGCTTGGCGGTCAGCTCAAGCGCGTAGACACCGAGGCAAACAGCACCCGCTAGCTCGATCACCTCCTCCGGGCTCGGTGGCTCCAGCACCCAGAACAACTGTGCCTCCTCGCTGGCAGCGACCGCCAGGATCACGAAGCCGAGAACGAGCCAAACAGCCTCCGGCCGCGCCAGCGATCGGCCCACAAACGCGAAGTCCAGATACCCCACGTGCCAGAGCGCGCCCGCCACGATCATCATGACGGCGGCCACGACCGCAATCCCACTCCGTGACAGCACCTGTTCAGACGCCAGTAGGATCAGGTCGTGCAGGCTGCCGGTGTAGATCCCATCGATCCTGCCAATCAAGCCGCCGAAGATGCCGAAGTAGTCGATCTCTTCTAAGCCAAGGAGGGCATACACGCCGACCAGCAGCAACCATGGCTTGCGCTCGGAGAGCGCGAGACCGCGCACGTGCCGGTACAGCAACAGCGCGCCACCCCAATACATGAGCAGGCAGAGTGGCTCCCACAGACCGTTCTCGCGTGAGAAGCGGCGAAACGGTTCGGGCGCGGTCTCCCGCATTACGAACCCACCAACGAGGGTGAGGAGAACGACAGCAAGCACCCCACTCCAGCGTTGCGATCGCCCTAACGATCGCCAGCATTCGCGCATCTTGGCCGATTCAAGCCACACCTGCCGCATCAGTAGCGCGACCGTCCCATACCCGATCACCCAAAGCACCGCGCCGCCGACAGGATGACTCTGGAAAAACGGCAGTACCAGCAACATGGCCTGCAACCCGAGGAGCGCGAGGCCGACGATCGTCATTCGAAACGACCTGGTTTCGGCGCCCGGCTGAGCGATTCGATCAGGATTCTGCATAGCTCGTGACCCTATGATAAGTTGCGGCCGTGACGATGGGGACCCGACGCGATTTTCTCCGCTTCCTAGCTGCTACTCCGATCGGCGCCTGGGCGTGTGCATCCGGCGCGGCCGAACGGGTCGCCCGCGTCCCAATCGGAGAACGCGTAAACGACGTTCACGCTCGCCTCAACGAGACTTGGATCGAACGCATCATCGTCCCGCAATCAACGGCCGATGTGCAAGCGGCGGTCGTCGCCGCTCGCGACGCCGGCCAGAACCTGGCGATCGCCGGCGGACGGCATGCAATGGGTGGCCAGCAGTTTTTGCGCGACGGGTGGCTGCTCGACATGCGTGCGCTCAGCCTCGTGCGCGACTTCGACACCGAGCGGGGGTTGTTGACCGTCGACGGCGGCATGTTTTGGCCAGACGTGTTTGCGTTTCTCGAGACAACTTGGGGAGGCGACGGCTCGGGTTGGGGCATCGTGCAAAAACAGACCGGGGCTGACCGGCTCTCGATTGGCGGAACGCTGGCTGCCAATGCGCACGGCCGAGTGTTGACTCGACCACCGATCGTGGCCGACGTCGAGCGACTCATCCTGGTCGATGGCGAAGGTCAGGTCCACACCGTGAGCCGCCAGGAAAACCGCAACCTGTTCCGCTTGGCGATCGGCGGCTACGGCCTGTTCGGGGTCATTACCCGGGTGACCCTCCGGCTTGCGCCACGTCGCAAGGTCGAGCGGTTTGTGCGTGAAGCGATGATCGAAGAGGTGCCCGAGCTAATGCGTGAGCGGATCGCCGACGGTCACCTCTACGGCGACTTCCAGTTTGGGATCGACCCCGATTCTGAGACCGAGTTTCTCCGACGCGGGATCCTCTCCACTTATCGGCCGGTTCCGCTCGCGAGGCTGATCCCACCCGATCAACGGAGGCTAGCATCCCGAGACTGGGAAGAGCTGCTTGTGCTGGCGCACACTAGGCCTTCGGATGCGTTGAAAGCGTACGTCGGCCATTACTTGAAGACGAACGGGCAGATCTACTGGGCGGATACACAGCAGCTCGGGTACTACCGCGAGGGGTACCACGTCGAGCTCGATCAGCTGCTGTCGGCGCCGGCCCCGGCGACCGAGGTGATCTCCGAGTTGTACGTCCCTCCCGAGCAGCTGGCCGATTTCATGGCCGCCGCAGCGCGGCAACTGCGTGCAAGCGGCGTTCGCGTGGTCTACGGCACGGTGCGGTTCATCGAACCCGACGTCGAGACGTTTCTGCCGTGGGCTTCCCGCCGCTACGCATGCATCGTGTTCAACCTTCACACCGAACACACGCCCGAAGGCCTCCAGCGATCGGAAGCCGCGTTTCGCGCGTTGATCGATGAAGCGTTAGCGAGGGAGGGATCGTTTTTCCTGACCTATCATCGATTCGCCACCCGTGAGCAGGTCGAGGCGGCTTATCCGCTCTTTCCCCGATTCTTGGGGCTCAAGCAAGTGTACGATCCGGCAGAGCGGTTTCAGAGCGACTGGTACCGCCACTACCGTGAGTTGTTCGCATGAGGATTGATCTCATCGCATTGGTAGTGGCGCTGGGCGCGCCGACCTCGCTGGTGGGCCAACTGGCCGAGACGCCGCTGGTGATCCGCGACGTCACCCTGATCGACGCCAGCGGGGCTCCGCCGGCTCCCCATACCACACTCGTTATTCGGGAACAGCGGATTACCGCCCTCGGGCCCACGAGCGAGGTCGCGATACCGGACGGGTCGCGGATCATCGAGGGACGGGACCGTTTCGTGATCCCGGGTTTGTGGGATCTTCACGTTCACGCGATGCGCGAAGGCCGCTCCGCGTGGCACTTCCCCTTATACCTCGCCAACGGTGTCACCGGCGTGCGCGAGATGGGCACGTTCTTGGATTCACTCGACAGCTGGCGAGCGCGGCTGGCAGCCGGATACCCGGGACCGCGGATCGTCGCTGCCGGTCACATCGTCGACGGTCCGCGACCACCCGGAGCGGTTCGACCACCACCGGGGCGGCCAACGCCCGCGTGGGTGTTCGCGATCCCAATAACGAGTAGCGATCAGGCGCGAGTCGTTGTCGACTCACTGATCCGGCACCGGGTCGATTTCATCAAGGTGTATAGTGGCCTTTCGCGAGAGGCGTACCTCGCCGTGGCCAAAGCGGCCCATGCCCGTGGCGTTCCGTTCGCCGGCCACGTGCCCGATGCGATCACGCCGATTGAAGCTGCCGAGGCGGGTCAACGATCGATCGAACACCTAACCGGCATCCTCGAGGTGTGCACCCCCGGGGCGAGCGATGTCGAGGCCCAGGTCATGGACCTGCTGGGCTCGGGCTTGCCGGCGGATTCGGTGCGCGCAGCAGTGCAGGAACTGGTCCGCGACGGTTTGGCCGCCTACAGCTTGGAGCATTGCGCGCCCACGATCGAGAGCTTCATCGTCAACCAAACCCGACACGTGCCGACACTCGTCGTTCTCCGGGGGCACGCCCAGGCCAGCGATCCCGCCGTCATAGCGGACCCTCGCCGCCGGTACATCCCGGACAAGATCGTCTCCCGTTGGGAACCCAGGCACGACGTAGACGACGCGATCATCGAAATGATGTACGACAAGCGCGTTGAGATCGTGGGCGATCTCCACCGATCCGGCGTTACGATCCTGGCCGGAACGGATGCCAGCGACGAGACGAATGTCTTTCCCGGGTTCAGCCTCCATGACGAGCTGGCGCTATTAGTCGACGCCGGGCTTGAGCCGCTGGAGGCGATTCAAGCCGCCACCTCGAGCCCAGCGAACTTTCTCGGTCACGCCGACTCGCTGGGGACGATCGAGGTTGGCAAACTGGCGGACCTGGTCCTACTCGACGCCGACCCGCTCGCGGACATCCGAAACACCCAACGGATCGCCGCGGTCGTGTTTAACGGCAAGCTGCTCGGTCGAAACGATCTTGACGCGTTACTGGCCGCCGCCGAAACGGCCGCGCGACGCCAAGCAGAGGAACCCTAGGGTCTGGCCGAGCTTCGTTCTTGTCGCAGTCAGCCGACGAGCTGACCCAGCGTTTCCAAGTCGATGTTGCCACCCGATAGGATGATACCCACGCGCTGAACATCGGTCGGCAGAAGCCCTTCGAGCGCAGCGGCAGCGGCCAGCACACCGGTGGGCTCGACGACCAACTTCATCCGCGTCATGACCAGTGTCATCGCACGAACGATCGTGGCCTCGGGGACTCGAACCACGCCCGCCGCCAGTTCTCGAACGATCGGGAACGTCAGCTCGCCCGGCATCTGAACTCGAGCCCCATCGGCGATCGTCTCTGGCGGCCCGATCTCGACCCGCTCGCCGATCTCGAGCGAACGCGCGGTGTCGTCTGCCGTTTCGGGCTCGGCACCAAACGCCGGCACCGGCCGATCCTGGCTCGCCGCGATTACCGCGGCCCCGGCCAACAAGCCGCCCCCGCCAACCGGAGCGACCACCGCGTCCAAACCTGGAACGTCTTGCAGCAGCTCGAGCGTCGCCGTCCCCTGGCCCGCGATAATCGCTGGGTCATCGTATGGTGGAACCAGCACTCGCCCATCGCGGGCCACGATCTCGGCGGCGATCGCTTCCCGATCGTCGGTGCACCGATCGTACATCAAGATGTCGGCTCCGTAACCTCGCGTGGCGTCGACCTTGGCGCTCGGTGCGTCAGCTGCCATCACGATCACCGCACTTACGCCCAAGCCGCGTGCCGCCAGCGCCACCCCCTGGGCGTGGTTTCCCGACGAGTAAGCGACCACCCCGCGCCGCCGTTCGTCGTCGCTTAGCTGAAGCAACTTGTTGGTCGCGCCGCGGATCTTGAACGATCCGCCACGCTGGAGGTTCTCGCATTTGAAAAAGAGGTGCCGCTCGGCGATCTCATCCAGCAACCGCGAGGTCATGACCGGTGTCCGGTGGACGCCGTTCGCGATGCGCTCGTAGGCCGCCGTCACGTCGGCGGTGGTGATCGCCAACCCGCTCATTCGACCCGGATACCGTTGCGATCGGTGAACAACAACCCTCCGCGGTAAAACAGGTAGCCACTACCGATCTGGATCATGTGAAAGACGTCGTTGTGATTGAAGCGCGCGTGCGGTGCCAGGCCGGCTTGCTGGATCACAGCACCTATCGCGGCGGCTACGACACCGGTCGCGATCCACGGCGCGCTCGGAATCCTATTATGGATCCAGCCAATCGCCTGCTGAACCAGTAACCACCCCAGCCCGACTGCGGAAGCAGCGCTCGCGTACCGAAACTCGGGGTGGCCAGCCACCCACGCCACATAGCCCACCAGAGCGACCACCACGATCGAGGCCAGCAACCGTCGCCACCGGCGGCTCGCACCACTAGCGATTGCGGTCATCACCGCGGCGAACGCGAACCCGCCGACCGCGAGCAGGCTCACCTTCCAGAGGACCGCTTCCCAGCCCGGACCGAGCAGACCGCGAAACCCGTGAACCGTCCCGCCGGTCAATGCAGCCAGCGCAATCGCGAAGAAGCCGATCGCCCACCACCGGCCGGCCGAAACCTCGGCGATGCGGGCCTGACGCCACACAATCCTGCCCCACGCGAGTGAGACTCCGCC
>DAOWHI010000015.1 GCA_030641505.1 Gemmatimonadota bacterium
AAGCCGAAAGCCGCCCAATCGATACTCGATCTCGTCGAGGTCAAACATGAGATCGGCGATCCACAGACACGCGCGCTTCCCGACGGTCGTGGGTTGAGCAGGTTGGAAGTGAGTCCACGCTAGCGTAGGTAGATCGGCATGGGCTTCGGCGAATTCAGTCAGTGCCTTGACGACACACAGCGTCTTTCGCTCGACAACGCGCAGCGCTTCGCGCATGATCAACAAGTCACCATTGTCAACTACGAAAGCGCTCGTCGCCCCGAGGTGCACGATACCCGCCGCCGCTGGTGCCACCTCCCCGTAGGCGCGTACGTGAGCCATGACGTCGTGCCGTAACTCCCGTTCGAGCTCGTCCGCGCGATCGAAATCGATGTGGTCGAGTGCTCCCTTGAGCGCCGCGACCTGCTCGAACGTCACACCTCCCACCCCGAGCTCGGCCTGGGACTCAGCCAGTGCGATCCAAATTTGTCGCCACGTCTGAACCCGCAGGTGGGCAGAAAACAACGCCGCCATCTCGTGACTGGCGTACCGCTCGAGGAGCGGGTGCTCGAAGCGGGCTCGGTGATCCTGCGGCGAGGGACCGCTCAAGCGCCCGACGGGGTGGAGGCTCGACCGAGGATCCTCAACGCCAAGTGGGCAGCGTTGGCCCCGCTGTCGATCCCCACCGTGGCGACCGGCACGCCGGGCGGCATCATGGCAATCGCCAATAGGGCGTCGACACCGCGCAGCGGCCCAGCCCCGACCGGTAGCCCGATCACTGGCAATGTCGTGTGCGCGGCGACCACACCTGGCAGCGCCGCCGCCAAACCCGCCGCCGCGATGATCACTCGAAAACCGTCTTCGGCGGCACGACTGGCCAGCTCGGCCACACGGCCCGGATCGCGGTGCGCTGACGCGATCTCGAACCGGTACACCACGTTCGCCGCTTGCAGGACCTTCTCTGCTTTGGCTACCACATCACGATCGGAGCTCGATCCGGCCAAGATCAAGATTTCGGATTTCTCAGAGTTCATCTCGTTGGCGATCGACATCACTCGATCCATTCATGAAAGTCGTCTCCGATGACGCCGCGCTGCTTGTACCGCAACATGGCATCCTGACAGGAACAGGCAAACGGCGTGTCGGGAATAACGTCGAGCAAACTCCAAGTGATTCCCGGAATCCGGTTGATCGCTTTGTCTGAACGCCGGCGGCGTTCAGTATCATCTATCTGGGCCACTCCCTCGGCGAACGACGTGATATACGCGATAGGGTGGTAGCAGATCTCTAGCTCCCGCGCCAGGAAGGCTTCCGGTGCTAGTGTCATTCCAACCAACCCCGCCCCAAGTTGACGCAGCATCTTGACCTCGGCTGAGGTCTCGAACCGCGGGCCTTCTGACACCGCGTACACGACCCCGCTCGTTACCGGCCTCTCGTCTTCACTGAACACACTTAGAAAGGCGTTTTGAAGGGTCGGGCAAAAGACCGGCTCCTGCCTCAGCAAACCGATGCCCTTGCTCTCAAAAAACGTTCCCGAGCGGTTTCGCGTCATGTCGAGCAAATCGCCAGGAAGCACAAAGTCTCCAACCTCCATGTCCGGAGATAGCGATCCTGGACCCGTCCAGGCGATGATTCGGCTTACTCCCAAATCCTTCAGCGCCCATACGTTGGCTCGGTAGTTCACAAACGGTGCTGACACCCGATACTGTCCCTCTCCGTGTCGAGGTAGCACGTAGAACCGCCGCCCCTGATGTTCCATGAACAGAATCGGCATCGAGCACCCAAACGGAGTTTCCTTGACCAACATGTCGGTGATCGTTCCCAACCGCTGGCGAGCTAGCCGGTACACCTTTCCGCCAGCGATGAACGCAATCTCGCTGTGGTGCTCTTCGTATGCGCGGGAAAGCAGTTGCGGAAAAGCATCGGGCTTTGACTCGGATGTCACACGACCTCAGCTGCGCGATGGGCGGCGACCCGGAACACTGGCCTCGACTCCGGCCAGTCGGTCGAGCGCGTCAAGCGCTGCCTCCTTTTCAGCTTCCTTTTTTGTACGACCCCAACCGGAGCCCAACGGCTCCCCCTCGAGCCAAACCTGGCATCGGAAGTTGATGTCGGCGCGATCGCTGCCTGGAGCGGTCTGGGCACGGCTGGTGCGGTAGGTCAACTGGCCCCGGCCGAGCTCGTGGATCATCTCCTGGAGCCGATTCTTGGCCGTATGGAAACCGCCTTCGAACTCAATGTCTCGGGATAGGATGCTCCGTTCGATGAACCGCTTGGCGACCCCGAAGCCGCCATCAAGGTAAAGCGCCCCTATCACCCCCTCCAGCGAATCCGCCGCGATCTTCCGTCGCCCCCCACCCGCCAACAGGTTTTGATCGTCGCCGGTCTGAACGCAGTCCGGTAGTCCCATCGCCTCGGAAGCTCGCGCCAAGAATCGCCTCGAGATGATGTGCGCACGTTGCTGCGACAGCATCCCTTCCTGAGCCTCTGGGTACCGTGCGAACAGCCACTCGCTAACGATCAAGTTCAACACTGAGTCGCCGAGAAACTCCAACCGCTCGTACGACTCGCCACGATTGTCCGAATTCAGTAGAAACGATGGATGTGTGGTGGCCCGACCCAATAACTCCCGATCCCGAAACTCATGGTCGAGCACATGCTCGAGCAGATTGAGCCGGTCTTCGCGCCGCTTCGACCGCGCGAGACCGCCCAGGAGTCGACGGATCCGGCCGCGCAGCCTCACGTGCTATTCCTCGAACTGCTTGAGAGCCAGAGTTGCGTTGTGACCTCCGAAGCCAAACGAGTTGGTCAACGCCGCGACGACGTTCGCCTGACGCATCTCATTGGGGACGTAGTCAAGATCACACTCCGGGTCTGGAACCTCGTAGTTGATCGTTGGGGGTACCTTGCCGGTCGCCAGCACCATGGCGGTTACTACAAACTCGAGCCCTCCCGCCCCGCCGAGAAGATGCCCCGTCATCGATTTTGTCGAACCTACCATGATCTTGCTGGCATGGTCGCCAAACACCGTTTTGATGGCTTGCGTTTCGTAGGCATCATTGAGTGGCGTCGACGTGCCATGAGCGTTGATGTAGTCGATGTCGGTGGGCTCCACGCCAGCCTCGTCTATGGCCCGCTGCATCGCTCGGGCCGCCCCTTCACCCTCTGGCGCCGGTGCGGTTATGTGGTACGCGTCAGCAGTCATGCCGACACCAACGACCTCGGCATAGATCCGAGCCCCGCGATCGTGGGCGTGATCCAACTCTTCGAGGATCGCCATTCCGGCGCCTTCACCAAGAACGAACCCGTCCCGTCCTGCATCGAACGGCCGGCAGGCGCGCTCGGGCTCGTCGTTCCGTGTTGACATCGCCTTCATGGCCGCAAACCCACCGATCGACATTTCGGTCACCGCGGCCTCAGTGCCGCCCGCAATCATGACCTCGGCGTCACCGTGTTTGATGAGACGAAAAGCGTCACCGATCGCGTGCGCACTGGATGCACACGCCGAGACAGTACAGTAGTTCGGCCCCTTGGCTCCACAACGCATGGAGACGACGCCACTCGCCATATCCGGGATCATCATCGGGATGTAGAAAGGGCTTATTCTCGATGGCCCACCCTTGAGGTAGCGACGGTTCTGAATCTCATGAGTCGCAATCCCCCCGATACCCGACCCAATGATCACGCCGACTCGTGTCTGATCTTCGCTGTCCATGTCGACGCCACTGTCAGCCAACGCCATGTCGGACGCAGCAACCGCCAGCTGGGTGAACAGATCTTGCCGACGAACCTCTTTCTTGGGGATGTACGCCTCCGGATCAAAATCCCGGACCTCGGCTGCTATCTGGGTCGCGAACCCGTCTGGGTCGAACCGGGTGATACGATGCACCCCGCCCTGACCCTGCAGCAGTGCCTCCCACGACGATTCCAGGTCTTTGCCCAGCGCCGTGATGAGCCCCATTCCCGTGACGACCACACGGCGTCCCATCAGGATACGGTGTCTCGATCTAAGGTGAGGTTTGCTGCTCTTCGGTCTTGTTCTTCAAGTACGAAGTCGCTTCGCCAACGGTGGTGAGCTTCTCTGCATCTTCATCTGGAATCTCGATGTCGAACTCCTCCTCGAATGCCATTACCAGCTCGACGGTGTCAAGCGAGTCAGCGCCGAGATCTTCGACAAACGACGCATCGGAACTCACCTTCTCTCCGTCCACACCGAGGTTCTCAACGATTATCTCTTTCACCCGTGCCTCGACGGACATTCAATTCCTCCCTATACCAGGTTGATCAACTGCTTCGAAAAAGAAGAGAGCGGTCTCAGCGTGTCAGGCCTCCATCCACGCAGATAACCTGGCCGGTAATATAGTCGCTCATCGGCGACGCGAGAAATAGCGCCAGATTAGCTACATCGTCGGGTGAGCCCAGCCTGCCCAGCGGGACCCGGCCGAGAAACCCCTGTCGAGCCTCGTCACCGAGGGGCGCAGTCATTTCGGTCTCGACAAAACCCGGCGCGATGACGTTCACGGTCACGTTTCGGGATGCCAGCTCCTGGGCTAGTGACTTCGAGAATCCGATCAGTCCGGCCTTGGAGGCTGCGTAATTGGACTGGCCAGCGTTCCCCGTAACACCGACGATAGACGCAATGTTGATGATGCGCCCCTCTTTCTGACGTATCATCCGCCTGGCCGCCAACCTGCACCAGTTATACGCGCCGTAAAGATTGGTCTCGAGCACGCTCCGCCACTCGTCGGGTTTCATCCTGAGCAGCAGATTGTCGCGAGTTATGCCGGCGTTATTGACCAGCACATCGAGCCGGCCAAACTCATCCTGGTAGGTGTCCCAGGCGCGCTCGACCTGCTCCAGATCAGCCACGTCACCGAGGAGTTCCAGGCTCGCCACTCCCTTCTGCTTCAGCGCAGTAACGGTTGTAGCCACAGTGTCCGCATTGCGCGCAAAGATCGCCACATCGGCGCCAGCCTGCGCCAAACCTTCGGCGATGGCGCGACCGATCCCCCGATTGCCACCGGTGACCAGGGCCTTTCTACCGCTCAGATCTATGCTAGTCGTGATACAGATTGCGAAACCTCCTCGATGACCTGTTCCTCGGTGCCGACCGTGCGTCCCGTAAGGGACCGGTCGATTCGCCTCAAGAGTCCTGTGAGCACCTTGCCGGGACCGACCTCGAGGAACACCGTCGCCCCGAGATCGCGGAGCCTGGTCACGCAATCGACCCAGCGCACTGGCGCCGTCAGTTGCTCCAGCAACCGCGAGCGAATCGCGTCCGGCTCTGTGACCGGCTCCGCGTCCACGTTCGCCACCACCGGACGGGTCGCTGTTCGCACGTCGATCGCATCGAGAACGGCTGCTAGCTCCCGCGCGGCAGGCGCCATCAGG
>DAOWHI010000185.1 GCA_030641505.1 Gemmatimonadota bacterium
GAGTTCTCGGCGTCGTAGTAGTTCTCGGTATTGCCACGAAAGCGCGACGTCTCGTGGATGTAGCGACGCAGCTCATCGGCGCGAACGGCGATCTCGGCCCTGGGAGAAACCGCCTCGCGAGCGCCAGCCGAGAGCAACTCGAGTTCGGCTCGCGCGCGCTGCTGTTCGGCGATGCGATCGGGATGGATCAACCGCTCCAGCAGAAAAGCGCCCTCTTCGAGCGCTTTGCCATCAGGGGCGGTTTGCAGGGTCACCCACTGGTGCTCGACCTCGTCGCTGCGGATCCTGTCGAGCAGATCCTGCGATGCCGTGCGAATCGTTCGCTCGGGGTGGGACCATGAGGCGGCCTCGAGGTATGCCGTGGCGGCCGACCCGGCGGTTCGGAGCGCAGTCTGCACGTGATCCGTGACGTTCGTATCGTCGTCGTCGAGCAACCGGATCAGCGCTCTTATCTGTTCTGGTGAAAGGGGCGCGCTCATGTCAGTTCCCGCAATATGACGAGTACGACGTCAACCGCACAAGGTTGTATCTTTCCTCAACCCGCGACGTGAACATGAACGCTCAACGAGGCAGTTCAATGCAAACGCGCAGTGAGAAAGACAGTCTCGGCACGCGTGAAGTTCCAGGTGACGCCTACTATGGCATACAGACGTTGCGGGCCACAGAGAACTTTCCCGTCAGCGGGCTCCGCGAGCATTCGCATCTGATTTCCGCCTACGCCTACATAAAGAAGGCGGCTGCGCTCACGCACCGCGAGATCGGCGTGCTCGACGAGGAGCGTGCCGACGCGATCGTACAAGCAGCCGACGACGTGCTGGCTGGAGAGCTGCGGGATCAATTCGTTGTCGATGTGTTCCAGGCGGGAGCAGGTGTTTCATTCCACATGAACGTCAACGAGGTATTGGCCAACCGGGCGCTTGAGATCCTCGATGCCGAGCGCGGTGACTACTCGCGTCTGCATCCCAACGATCACGTCAACATGTCGCAGTCAACGAACGATACGTTCCCGACCGCGATGCACTTGGCGGCGATGCTCCAATGGCGCGATCTGAAACCCGTCCTGGTTGATCTCGCGACCGCTTTTCATGCCAAGGGCGACGAGTTTTCCGACATCGTCAAATCGGGCCGTACACACCTTCAGGATGCGGTACCGGTGACGCTGGGACAAGAGTTCGACGCTTGGGGTGCGGCGATCGACCGGAGCACCGAGCTGATCGACGTCGCCGTCGAGGAGTTGAGCGAGCTTCCGATTGGCGGTAACGCAGTTGGAACTGGGATAAACCTACCGCCGGGGTATCGACCGAAGATCATCCGTCACATGTCGGAGCTCACTGGGTTCCAACTCATCAAAGCGGCCGACCCGCGGGAACAGATTCAGAGCCGGCAGGCGATCGCTGCCGTGTCAGGCAGCCTACGCAACCTGGCACTCGAGCTAACGCGGATCGCCAATGACTTGCGACTCCTGGACTCGGGCCCGCTGACCGGGCTGGCTGAGATCTCGCTGCCTGCCAGGCAGCCTGGTTCATCGATCATGCCGGGGAAAGTCAATCCGGTCATGCCGGAATGCCTCAACCAAATCGCGTTCCACGTAATTGGTGCCGATACCACCGTCGCGCTGGGCGCCCAGGCGGGGCAGCTGGAGCTCAACGTCATGATGCCGATCATGATTTGGGAGCTGCTGTTCTCGATGGAGATCCTGAAGAACTTCCTACCCGTCTTTCGTACCGGCTGCGTCGAGGGCATCGTCGCCCACCGTGAACGAGCCGAATCGTTCGCCCACAAGAGCCCTTCGCTCGCCACCGCGTTGAACCCCGTGTTCGGCTATTCCAAAGCGGCCGAGATTGTGAAGGAGGCGCTGGCCACGAATCGCACGATCATGGAAGTCGCACGGGAACGAAGCGACTTGAGCGAGGAGCAATTAATCGAGATCCTGTCGCCGGAGAACCTGACCGGACAGCTAGAGCGAGAAGGGAACTAGACCCCGGTCCGTCGCTAGCGTGAGAACGGTGGGCGGGCGACGAGCCCGGTTACTACGGCGAGCTTGATGACGGCGCCCGGCAGGAACGGCACTACGGCGAGCGACAGCGCTTGCCCGGCGCTCACGTCGAGCACGCGCGCCAGCCACGAGGCGCCAAGACCAAAGATCACAACGTTGGCGGCGACGAGTATCGGAATCGCGCGCCACGCGGTGTCGCCTGGTCGCAGCAACGAGCCGACCAGCCACGCTGCGATCGGAAACGACAGCAGGAACCCACCAGTCGCACCTAGCAACCCACCACTCCCGGCGAAGAGCGGCAGACCGATCGCCCCGAAACCAAGGTAGGCGAGCTGGCTCATCGCGCCGTCGCGGCCGCCGAGGTAGACGCCGGCCAGCAGCACGAACAAGGTTTGCAGCGTGATTGGGACCGGCGTGAAAGGCAGCGGGATCCGGATCAGGGCGCCGACAGCGGTGAGCAGCGCAAACGCTGTGATGCCCAACATCCGCTGTGTTGGCCGCGCTTGAGTCCACGCTGGGACGCGAAGAGCGGGTGACGTCGAGTGTGTACTCATCGCACTACTGATTGAAAAACTCGGCGTTGACTTGGACGAATTTCGTCATCTCCGGCGGGACGTCCTCCAAGGCGAAGATCGCCTCCACCGGACACTCCGGTTCGCAGGCGGCGCACTCGATGCACTCGTCCGGATGGATGTAGTACATGTCTTCGCCTTCGTAGATGCAATCCACCGGACACACCTCGACACAACTCGCGTCTTTGAGTCCTATGCAAGGCTCGGTGATGACGTATGTCACTGAGCGAACCTTCCTTTCGATCGTGGATAGTTATCACAGATATTGGCAGGTCGATGACCACTAAAGGTCGCTTTTGGACTCCATTTCAGCAAGGCCCAGCGCCCGGGAATCTTGCCCCCAGGGCGCCCCGTCTTTATAATTAATATTCTCAGGCCGCCGAAGGTGAGCGGATGCCGGAATTAGACGCTGTACGAGTCGATCAGTTGCTCCAAACCCTAACCGGGGTCGTTCGCGCCAGGGTGCGCATGAACGGCGACGGGAGTGGGTTGTCGGAGATCCACATCCTTAGCGATGGGGCGCTGCCTCCCAAGCAGATCGTTCGCAACATCGAAACGCTTCTCAAGACGGCGTTCGAGCTTACGATCGACCACCGAATTGTATCGATCGCTGTCCTCAAAGAAGGTGCACCACTCGCCCAGAGCGAGGTCGAACGCGCTGACGCGGAGGCGCCGAAGGGCGCTATCCCGCGGCTCGTTTTTCAGCGCCTGACGGTCACCCAAGACGAGCCACTCAAGTGCACCGCACATGTCGAGTTGAAGCTAGGCGACGTGATCTTCGAAGGCACTCACAGGGACACCGACACACCCAAAGCGCGCTTGTACTCCTCCGCGCGAGCCGTTATTGAGGCACTCGACTACTTGGCGGAGAAGGAGATGGCGTTCTACGTCGCCGGGCTCGAGCTCCTAAACGTCTTCCAGCGCGACGTGATGGTGGTGTTGGTGGAAGGTCGGCACGAGCTGCAGCAAGAAAGGATGATGGGCACCGCCCTGATCGGCGACGATCCACACGAAGCTGCGGTGCGGGCTGTGCTGGATGCCGTGAACCGGTTCATCGGTCGCCCATCGAGAACCGCTGGGGTCTAGCGCTCGACAATCTTCTCGCTCGCCATTCACCACAGCTCGCATTATCAATACCGCACTTCCTGAAGTGACACAGCTTTCTTTTTTCACGCGGGTACCCTATGAGCGAGATACCGTCCCCAAGTTCACCGTCACCCGAGGAATTACCATCGACCGCATCGGCGAAGAAGGGGATGTCGACAGGCGTCAAGGTCGCAATTGGCTGCGGTGTGCTGGCGGTCGTGGTCGTAGTGGGGATCGTCCTCGCCAGCATCGCCGGCGGCATGTTCCTGCGCCGCAAGGCTGAGGAATTGACCGGCGGAATCGAGGATCAAGCGGTGATCGGCGCGGTGATCGATCGACTCGAGGCCGAACACTCCTTTTCCCCTCCTGCCGATGGGATCGTTCACTCCGCGCGTGCGGAGCGGTTCTTCGCCGTCACCGATCTAGCCTGGCAACGGATCGAGCCCGAGTGGGACGACTTGGAGGAGCGCGGTCGCGAGATCACCAATCGTGGCGGCGAGGCGGGGGTTGGCGATGTGTTCGCTGGCATACGCGGGTTGACACACGCCAGGAGTGCGATCGCCGAGGCGCTCGATCAGCATGAGATGCCGGCCAGTGAGTACGTGTGGGTAGGCTTCGCCCTGACGCGCGCGTACCGTGCCCTCGGGAGCTCCGATCAGGGTCGGCAGGGAGCCGACCGCGGCGTGCCACAAGCCAACCTCGACCTCGCGGCGCGCTACCACGATCAGTTGGCGGAAGTGTCCGGTGCGGGGTCGACGGCGGGGAAGAGTGCGGTGCTGGGGTTGGCCGTAACGCTCGATGTGACTGGCGGCGGTCCTTAGCTCTACCCCCGCAGCAGATCTGGTAACCGCTCGACAAACGTCGACCGGGCCATGACCTGGTCCGCCCCGGCGCCCTGGGCACCCTTGAGTCCTTCCCGGTCCGTATGTGAGCCGAACGCCACCACTATCATCGTCTCTGAGCTGGACTTGAGTCGTCGGATCGCATCGACCGGATCGATGGCGCGATAATTCAGGTCGACCAATAGTAATCCATCGCCTTCCAATCCATCGATGCTGTCGACAAACGTCACGTTGGCGCCAGCCGCTTGCGCCGTGGCTTCGATCTTGGCGCGGAAGAACAGGTCGTCGCAGGCGACGTGGATGACTCGTTGCATCGGTCGATGATAACTCTTGGCGAAACGGGGGGCAGCATGGCGTTGACGTTCGGTTTTTGTTCGGGTAGAGTCTAATTACTGTGCCCGATCCGCGATCGATCCTCCACGTCGATCTCGATGCCTTCTATGTAGCCGTCGAACGGTTGCGCGACCCGTCGCTGGTCGGTAAGCCCGTCGTAGTAGGTGCCGACCCACGAGGAGGCCGCGGACGCGGTGTTGTAGCCGCTGCGTCATATGAAGCCCGGGTCTTTGGGATCCACTCCGCGATGCCAATCGGCGAAGCGTACCGCCGTTGTCCGCACGGCGTGTACGTGGCCGGACATCGGGACTTGTACGCGCGCGCGGCGCGCGCAGTGAGGCGGGTGTTCGCTCAGTTCACGCCGGCTGTTGAGCCGGTATCGATCGATGAGGCCTACCTCGACCTCACCGGCACCGAGCGCCTCCACGGCCCACCGGCTCGAACAGCTGAGCGGATACGGTCGGCGATTGTCGAGAACACGCGGCTACCGGTCTCGATGGGGCTTGGCACCACCAAGACGATCGCCAAGATCGCCTCCGACTTAGCCAAGCCGGAGGGGTTCCTCGAAGTGCTACCGGGACGCGAGGCGGTGTTCCTGGCTCGGCTGCCGTTACGCCGTTTGCCCGGCGTTGGCCCCGCCACGCGCCAGCGATTGGCCAAGTACAACCTAAAGACAGTGGGAGACTTGGCGCGGCTTGACCAAGACATCCTGGCCGGCATCCTGGGCGAGCGGGGATCGTCGTTTCTCGCCAGCGCCACCGGCGACGGCGGGCGGGCGGTAGCAGCCCGCGAACACCCCAAGTCGGTGAGTCGCGAGTGCACGTTCGACACCGACACCACCGATCTCGAGTTCTGCGAGGCGATGCTCCTCTACCTCAGCGAGCGGGCATGTCACGATTTGCGGACACAGCGGTTGACCGCTCGGACCGTAACGTTGAAGCTTCGTCACCACGATTTCACGACCGTCGTGCGAAGCACGACAATGCCATCGCCGACCGATAGCGATCGAACGGTTGCAACGACGGCGCGAGAGCTGTTCCGCGCGGCGTGCGGACCTCGACCGAGGGTCCGGCTACTGGGCGTAGGTCTTTCGAACCTGATCGTAGAGGTTCCACAGCTCGAATTGTTCGCCTCGTCCCGGGCGCTCGCGTGGGATCGTTTGACGGCGCCACTTGATCGATTGCGAGAGCGTTATGGGTTTGAGGCGGTTCGCAGCGGCTCCACACTGCGACTCCGGAACCCCAATCAACTCGATGACTAGGAGAGTGGTACTCGTCTGCTTGATGTTGAGCTTGCTCACGGTTGTTGAGCGTCGTCGTGGCTGCGGTGCCTGCAGCGATTGTCTACGGGCAGCCCGATGAGTGAGCCGACCCCCGACTCCAAGGTGTACATCGGTCCCGCTGGATGGTCGTACCCGGATTGGAAAGGAGTCGTCTA
>DAOWHI010000100.1 GCA_030641505.1 Gemmatimonadota bacterium
CGACGTCGTTTTCCTCTACGATCGCTTCCAGCTCCGCTTCTGGCCGAATCGGAATCCCACTCGGATACCGCGGACCCGCGACCGCGTACGTTCGCGAGTCGATGTGCGGAATCTGCGCGGCGGTGAAGCACACCACATCGGTCTCCTCGTCGTCCCGATAGAGCATGTTGAAAACGTGAAAATCGCGCCCGCCGGCGCCGCAGATGACGACCTTCATTGTGACCGTTTCCTCCCTATTCTGTATGCTGGGTACGTTACAACCGCTCGTACTCGGTGGAGTCATAAACTAACGTCTTGAGGAGGATTCGACTGTGGATACGCCCGAGCGCCTCACCGAAATGATCGCGGTCCAACCCGGAGCGGTCGTCAGCCAAACCCTCGTCAAGAACCGCGGGGGCTCGGTGACGCTCTTCGCGTTCGACGCGGGCGAGGGCTTGAGTGAGCACAGCACCCCACACGAAGCGGTGATCCAGATCCTGGAGGGGACCGCCCGAGTCACGATCGGAGAACAGTTACACGTGGTGATCGAGGGACAGGCGCTTCGATTGCCGGCCGGTGTTCCCCATGCGGTGCACGCGGAAACTCCCTTTAAGATGCTCCTCATCATGCTGAAGAACGAGGAAATCAATGCGTGATTTCGGAACCTCACCCGCCTGAGGGGAGTACCATCCAGAGGCCAGGTAAGATATTGACAGGCCTCGCAGAGGGGAGAGACCAATCATGTCGTCAAATCGAACAGTTGGATTGCTCGTCGGTTTTGTCATGCTGCTACTCCCAACCGTGGCGTCCGGGCAAGACGATTGTTCGAATGGAGAATCAAGCCCACGTGACCTTCGGCTCTTGGCTACGAACAAGACCTCCTCTATGGAAAGCGAGATGAATGAAGCAGCTAACGCGGGCTACCGTCTTCAGGACGTTATGGGAGGCGAAACCGCGTTTGGAGGTTCAGAGGTAGTAGCTGTCATGTGCAAGCTCAAGGACACCGAGGATCTGAGTAGATACCAATACAAGCTACTGGCGACGAACAAGACATCGACGATGCAAAGAGAACTTCAGGCGGCGGGAGACGCGGGTTACGAGTACCGAGGCCAGACGGTGTTCGAAACCGCGTTCGGCGATCATGAGGTTGTCGTCATCCTGGAGCGTGACCGAGATGCCGATTTGGATGACGCTTATGAATACAAGTTGCTAGCCACTAGGAAAACGTCAACGATGCAAAGGGAGCTTCAACAGGCAGGAGATGCCGGTTATGAGTTTGTGGGGCTTACCGTTTCCTCGACTCTTTTCGGTGGTGAGGAAGTGGTAGCGATCCTGAGAAGACGATAGGAGAGTGACTATGAAGCAAACATCGTTGGTTCTATTGACACTCATGCTCGCCGCGCCAACGATCGCGTTCACCCAGCATCAGGCGACGATCGGGCTGTCGATCACCGACCCGCGCGGGCAATTCGATCGCAACACCGACACCGGTTTCGGGTTCACCGGTTCGTATCTGTATGCGCTGACAGCCAACCGATCGTTTGCGATCGGTTTGAACGGGACACTCCAAACGTACGGCAGTACCAATCGTCGGGCGGCGCTGTCGGGCACCATTCCCGACATCACCGTCGATGTCGAGACCGATAATCAAACGTTCTTCTTCCAGGGGCTCCTGCAACTCAAGGCGCCCACCGGGGTGGTTCAACCCTACATCCAGGGAACCGGCGGTTTCGGTTGGTTCTTTACGAGGACATCGATTGACGATCCGCTGACCAACGTCACGATCCTGTCGGACACCAACCAAAACGATGGGACCTGGATCTGGGGCGGCGGTGGCGGGCTGCTGATTCGCGTCTATGAGGGCCAACCCCGACCCGGCTTCTCCGGCGGCCGGCTCCAGGAGGGCGTTCGCGATCCAATGCGGGCGTACATCGATCTCGGCGCGCGGTACATCAAGGGCAACGAGGTCGAGTACCTGCGCGAAGGATCGTTGGTGACTGACGATGGAGAGCTCGACATCGATCGGCGGCTGGCGCGATCGGAGATCGAGTTGATCCAGTATCAGATCGCCGTCACGTTCGAGTTCTAGCCCGCAATCGTTAGCGCAAGTTCATTGCAGCCGGTAGATTGCGGGTCATGGCGGATAAAGCCGGCGTAATCGAAGTCCAGGGCACGGTCGAGGAGTGCCTGCCGAGCACGATGTTTCGTGTGCGGCTCGACAACGACCACCTGGTTCTGGCCCATATCTCGGGCAAGATGCGAAAGCACTACATCAAGATCCTGACCGGCGACCGCGTCACGGTCGAGCTGTCGCCGTACGATCTCACCCGCGGCAGAATCACCTACCGGTTCAAGAACTAACCACTAGCGTCACGACGTAGGACTCTCGGGGCTGGGCGACGTCCAGTACGGGGAACGGATCGACTTCGACGAGTCGAACCACATAGTCGAACGCGCGCCCAGATCCTGGCAGGTCCGGGTGGGTATCAAGCGCCAGCACCGCGGGCTTGCCGGTGCTCGTCACAACTTCGAGTGCGACGTGAGCGCTCCCCGCCCAGACGCACACCGCATCCTGCGGGCAGCGACTATCGGAAACGTCGCCAAACGTGATCTCGAGATCCGTGCCGACGACCGCGACCGTTTGTCCAAACGCGATACGAAACTCGCGGTCGAGCGATGCCGGTGTAGTCGGCCGATCACCGGGGTCGCCGGCCATAGGTTGATTGGAGCACGCCGCACACAGCAGCGCAAGAGCGACGATACGTAGCGACAAAACGGGGTCCTCCAGTTGAGTTGCGCCTACCGCACCTCTAATAACTCAACGTCGAAAACCAACGTCGCGTTGGGTGGGATGACGCCGCCGGCTCCTGCCGCGCCATAGCCCAGCGACGGCGGGATCACGAGCTTGCGCTGACCGCCCACCAGCATGCCTGCTACGCCCTCTTCCCAACCAGCGATGACGCTGCCGGCGCCCAAGGGAAACATGAATGGCTCACCGCGATCGCGGCTGGAATCGAACTTCGTCCCGCTCGGCAGCCAGCCGGTGTAATGAACGACCACGTCCTTGCCGTTCACGGCCTCGTCGCCCTCGCCCTCGGCCAGAACCGCGTAATGAAGCCCGGACTCGGTCACAGTCATGGCTTCGAGATCGACGCCCAACTCGGGTGCATACATGGCAACAACCTCCGTCACTACGGGTGGGGCAGCAGCCAGCTCGGGTGGTGCGTCACCGGACCCAGCGGCTCCGCCGCCGGCGCCGGAGTCTCCGCATCCAACCGCCGCGAGACTCAGGGTGAGGGTGAGAATGGTGAGATACTTACCTCTGTTTGACATCACTTGCCTCATCTTGGTGAAGGGTAATCGGTCGAATGTGATAGTCAGGAATCGAGCAACAAGCGGGTCGGGTCCTCGAGTCTTTCCTTGATCCTGACCAGGAACGTAACCGCCTGTTCACCATCGACGATCCGGTGATCGTACGACAGCGCGACGTACATCATCGGTCGGGCGACGATCGGCCCGTCGTCCAAGACGACCGGTCGCCGCTCAATCTTGTGCATCCCGAGGATCCCGCTCTGGGGCGGGTTCAGGATCGGGGTCGACATGAGTGACCCGTAGATCCCGCCGTTCGAGATCGTGAACGTACCGCCCTGTAGCTCGTCGATCGACAGGTCGCCATCGCGGGCGCGGGTGGCGAGCTCCTTGATCGCGAGCTCCATCTCGGCGAACGACATCCGATCGGCGTTGCGCAGCACCGGTACGACCAACCCGCGCGGCGTGCCGATGGCGATCCCCAGGTTGACGTAGTCGTGGTATACGACGTCGATGCCTTCGATGTAGGCGTTGAGTTCGGGAAAATCGCGCAGCGCCAGGATCGACGCCCGACCAAAGAGCGACATGAAGCCCAG
>DAOWHI010000135.1 GCA_030641505.1 Gemmatimonadota bacterium
AGCATCGTCGTGGCGGCGGTCCTGCACTACGGGCTCAAGTTCTATGTCAGAGCGGGGCTGACTTCCTTCGTTTCGAAGATCATCTTCGGCTACATCGGCGCGTCGTGGTTCGGCTCGATGTTCGGCCAGTGGGGACCGACGAATGGCACCATCTACTACGTTCCAGCGGTACTGGGGGCGGCGGCCTTGCTGGTGCTCGTCGTCGACATCGTCAAGACGGTTCACTCCAGGTAGGAGCTGTTTCGGAAAACACCACGCCGAGAAACATGAGGGGGTCACCGCCCATCCCGCGTGACCCCCAGTGTCGGTTTACAACCGTCACCTTGTTGGCCCTCGCGTGTCTCGCCGCTTCAGCGCTCACAAGCTCTGCGCAGGTTGCACCTCCGTCACAAACCGAAGTCGAACTCATCCTACTGGGAACTGGCTACCCACGCCCAGACCCGCAAACGGCCGGTCCCGCCGCTGCCGTGGTCGTCAACGGTAAAGTCTTTGTCGTGGACGCCGGCAGAAACGTGACCAACCGGCTGTGGGCAACCGACTACCCGCTCAAGGACATCCAAGCGGTCTTGTTGACCCATCTCCACTCGGATCACATCAGCGGCCTGCCCGATCTCTTCACGACATCCTGGATCTTCAGCCGCTATACGCCGCTAGAGCTCTACGGCCCGGCAGGGACGGAAAACGTGGCCGATGCGATCCTGAAAATGTTTGAAGTCGACATCCCGATCCGACGCGATCTGACCGAGCTCCACGCCGCCGAAGGCGCCACCATCAATCCCCATGAGATCTACGAAGACGGGATCGTCTACGAAGACGCGGACGTCCGCGTCACCGCGTTCCGCGTGAATCATGAACCCGTCAAGCACGCGCTCGGTTACAAGTTCGAGACGGGACAAAAGACAATCGTCATCAGTGGTGACACCCGCCCTAGCGAAAACCTGATCAAGCACGCCCATGGCGCGGATATCCTCGTGCACGAGGCCTACCTGCCCGAGCATTTTGACCGCGTGGACTCAACGGAAGTGGCTGAGAACCTGAAGCGTTATCACACCAGCGCGGTCGAAGCCGGAGAGGTCGCTGCCGCTGCCGGCGTCAACGTCTTGGTGCTCACGCATCTCATCCCGGCTGGCGCTGAAGAAACCTTCATCGCCCGCGCTTCCAAACACTTCACGGGGAAGATCGTTGTCGGGAGTGACTTGATGCGGTTCTAGGCTTGGGGGCTTGATCGCGGCACGCTGTGGAGCAAATCGGATAGCGCATCGATAACGGCGGCTGTGCCGACGCCGTTTTCCACGTAGACGAACCGGTGGAACGCGCCCTGCGGCGCATAGAACTCGAAGTTGTGTTTGCGGAAGATCGAAACCGTCGGTACGCCAACTGCGGCCGCGAGATGCATCGGACCGGTATCGCCGGTGATGACCACTGTGCAGCGCGCGAGCAGGGCCGCGAACCGACGCGGTTCGCTGGTTGTATCAACGATGGCCGTCGCCGGAAGTCGATCCCCGACTTCCTTTAGGCGCTCTCTCTCCTGGGGACCCACGAACATTACGACCTGGGCGCCCAGCTCTTCATCCAGCCATCGAACTACGTCCAGGAAGTGATCCATCGGCCACCGTTTGTCGCCCCGCGCGCCGATGTTGACACCCACCGTTTCCCGATCGGGAGAGAGTCCCCACTTGCTCCATCGCAGCTGCGCCCACCGGCGCTCATCCGGGGCCAGGATCACCTTCATGTCACGACTCTCCGCGCGGATCCCGATCGATTCAAGCAACGCCAGTAAAGCGTCGACCTTATGCACGCGACCCTGTTCGAGCGCGACCAAGACATTGAAGCAGCCTTCGTGTCGGCCGGACGCCGACCCCACCCGCCAACGTCCGCGGGAAAGCCCCGCGAACAGAGCGCCGGTGAGACTCTCTCCACCTGAGCAGTCGATCACCAGATCGTACTGTCGACGTCGAATCCGCCGGACCAAGCCAAAGAGCGCCCACGGACGAACGAGCATCCCGCGATTGAATATGAACACGTGATCCACGTCCTGATTTCCGTCTAACAACTGTGAGTAGGCCGAGGTCGTTAGCAAGTCGATCTCGGAATGAGGAAGAGATGTCCGTGCGGCGGCAAAGCCAGGAGTCGCGAGGAGCAGATTGCCCATCCGGAAGTTGACACGCACGAACAAAACCCGCTGGACGCGCGAAAGGTCCAGCTCCTGAACCGGCCTGGCCTCGGATCGCTGAAGGCGGGCAAGCCCGGAAGCGATTATGAGTTTTCCGAGCCGCTCGAGCCGCTTGACACCCGTCATTTGGTAAAACTAATACTACGAGAGGAGGGCGATCAGTTCACCATTCGTTTGATCCGGAAGCCGACCTTGCCGACCTCGACAACGTCGCTGACGTCGTCGCCCTAGACCAGGATTGGTCTGAAAAAGAGGGGCGCGGCCGCTTTGCGCAAGCGACCGCGCTCAGGAGGAGGGGGAACCTTGGTGAGCCGCTCCAGCGGCCCAATCTCGTTACTCGATCAGTCGAACGGCCTTCGCTCCGGGGCCGGTCGCAGCGCCGCCAGCCAAACCACTTACGGGCAGGATGAACCCGTTGACACGTTGGTTGCCGCCGTTACCGGTAACACTTTCAACAAAGACGCCGACGAAGTTGGTGAACTCGATCGGCTTGTTGCCCGGATCGAACTCGCGCGACGGATCGAACACCGGGATAATGGCGATGCGTGAGCTCCCCTCCCAGTTGTTGCCGTGATTGCTCCCGCCTATTCCATTGGCGAAACCGTCCCAGTAGGCACCACCGTCGAGGGCGATCAAATCTTCGCTGCCTTGTCTGGTGGGACCTAGCATGTTGCCGGTCTCGACCATGTACTCTTCGCCGAGTGAGATAATGTTCGTGTTGCAGCTGCCGATGTTCCAACGGTAGCGGGATGCGCCGGTCGTCGGGCCGTCCCCCTGTGGCATGTCCCAAGGGTAGTACCAACTCGGCTGGTGACTCCCAACACCACCCTCTTTGAGGCTCACCGCCCGACCGACGTCGTTGGTGTAACCCAACCCATCGGAACCCGTACTACCCGGGTTGCGCCAATCCGAGCCATACCCGTGCACGTGGGGATCGTAGTTGTCCTCGGGGTCGAAAACGCCATCGCCGTCGACGTCGTCAAAGCGATCAGGGATCGCGAACGGCTTGACGCATCGTGCCCGACTGGCGTTCTGAACTTCAGCCACCGCGCGCGCATCGACATCGACCTCATCGGTACCGAGCACGCGGGCGAACCATGTCGTCACTGCGTTTCCCCGCGATGCTTCACGGCGGACGACCGCGGTTACTCGGCCCTGCGCCAAGTCGATCGTTATGTCTTCGGCCTCCATTTGCACCAGCTCCTCACGCACGAGGTTCTGCTCGCCGTACGTCGTCGCTACGGCGTGTGCTCTCGCCGCGTTCTGGGGCTGAGTGATCAGCGCACCCGCACCCGCCAATGCGGCCGCGTCGGCCGCTCGCTGGGCCTCACTGCGCGCGGTAAACAACATCCCCGCGTCGACCGCGAGCGCGGTCATGCCCAGGATCGCCACCGTGGCGAGCGCCACGAACGGCATCGCCGCGCCGCGTTGATTTCTCAATGCCTTCATCGGCCGTTTCAAGAACCGCACCCTCCTCCAGGGTTTTTGTTCAGTCGGCGTTGGAGAGTGCAACGGTCGCGCCTCGCGACTTTCGGCTTTCAGAACGGTGTACCTAACGTGTTGTACCGCTGGTCGATAGGGAGATAGGTGGTAGCCGATTTCCGTTGTTGTGGAGATCGATTGCCTATCAGATTGAGACCCACGCTTTGCAATCTGAGCCCGGACCCCAGGCGTGCGGAACGAAACATCGGGAACGAAACGTTACGGGGAAGGAAGCGCTCCTGGGGTGGACTCGCCGTCGGGTCGTGCGCATGTTTGGGCCCGTGGCAGACATCCTACACCGCGTCCACATCGCGGCCCCGCCGCAGAAGGTGTTCGACCTCATCACCACCCCGGAGGGCGTGGCCGTCTGGTGGACCGAAGACTGCACCTGCGAGCCACGCGCCGGGAGCGAGGCGATCTTCCGATTCGTCGGGGGCAACGTTGTTTTCCGTATGCGAATCGATGAGTTCGAGCCCGGTCGGCGCGTCGCCTGGACGTGCGTCGGTGACTACGACGAGTGGAACGACACGACGCTGAGCTGGGATCTCGAACCGACCGAGGACGGCGGGGTGGTGTTGAACTTCGCACACCGAGGCTGGGCCACGACCGAGAAGGAGTACCCCGAGTGCAACGCCAGCTGGGGCAATCTGCTGCACATGGTCAAGGATCACTTGGAAGGCAAACCGATCGATGTCCATCCCTCGGGGAGAGCTAAAACATGAGCGCCACACGTGGCGGTCGTGCCGAGCAGATCCTCCTGAACCTGTTTCGAATCGTAGTCGGGTTCCTCTTCTGGCAGCACGGGGCGGTAAAGCTCTTTGGGTGGTTCGGCGGGTTCCGGGAGCCCGGCCAAACGGCCGAGCTCGCCTCGCTGATGGGGGTGGCCGGGATCCTCGAGTTTTTCGGCGGCATCCTGATCACCGTCGGTCTATTCACCCGGCCGGTAGCGTTCATTCTGGCCGGCGAGATGGCGATCGCCTACTTCAAGGCCCATTTCCCTCAGGGCCCCTGGCAAATCATGAACCGCGGCGAGGCGTCGACCTTCTTCGCGTTCGCGTTTCTCTATCTGGCTGCCCGAGGAGGCGGCCGGTTCAGCCTGGACGAGGTGCTCCGCAAGAAAACGGACTGAGCTGCCGCGTCAGGGCTCGTTAGAGATCCTTACAGCCGCAGCATTGGTGAGAATCTCGTCCCGGCTCCCGGTCATCTCCCAGCGTATCAGTACGGTCGGTATGACACCGGCGTCGAAGAAATCGTCGAAGAACCCCTTCAGGGTGAAGTCGTCCCCGCGCCGAAGGGCCTCCTCTGCAATGAGCTCCTCGATCTGGATCTTGCCTGTGACGTAGCTGGTACCGTAGCCGGGCTGACGTAGATACAGATGCTGCTCGAACCGAACCAGGTTGCCGTCTGGGAGCCAGCTGCGAGGGGTCCACGTCGTGGCGTGGTCCACGGCCTCCTCCATGCTGAACTCGTTTGCGTGCAGGTAAAGCCCGCTGAGGGCGCGGGCGGCTCGCTGGGCCAGCATGATCCAAACAAGCTCGCGGGAGCGGGGCGCCTCATCATAGAGGCCCGCGTGCATCATCATCTCCTCCACCCCGGTGGCCAACCCCTCGGATCGGGCGTCGAAGATGTTGTACAGTGAAGGGACGCGCCGGATCGGGCTGGAGTGTGGATCCTCTCTCATCCACGCCAGCTCGATCCAATGGTGCATGTGGGTGCGCAAGACGAGCGGGTCGCGGTAGTTCACCTCGTTGAAAAAGTGTCGCAGCTCACCCGGCTCGGCCGGCGTGTAGCGACCGCTCACCGCACGGAGCGCCGGGTCCATCCAATCCTGAACGGCGTGGATCTCCTCCTCCTCCAGGAACCGCATGAACTCGGAAACGGCGGCGTTCAGTCGCGCGTCGTACTCCTCCGGACTGTCGATCCGCTCAAGCTCCGGAAGGTCACGGTTCCGGTTTTCCTCCAACCGAAGCGATGTGTGAGCCCGGGCGAGCTCTCGTCGCATCAGGGTGACCTGTTCATCCCACGAGTAGGGCACCAGGTGGACGTTCTGCATGTACCACGTGTAGTTCTCCTTACCGACGCCAGAAGGACCGGTCTTCGAGGGCGCCTCCCGGCGCAACCAGTCGAGGAAGGCGTCATTGGCTTCACGTGCGGCGACGATGGCGGCGTCGAGCCCCGCGTTGGTTCCCGCGACCCGCTCCCCCAGTGTCTCCAAGTCGGCGCTTTGCTCCTCGAAGGGTCGGAAGCCCGCCAGCCAGAGGTCACGGGCGTTCCCGGTCAGGTTGTTCTTCGCTCGCTCCAACAGCTCGGGGATCGCTCCGATGCGCCGGACCAGCTCGTTTGCGTCAGCAGCGGAGAGCGGATATTCGTAGGTCCAGAGGTCGATCCATCCGTGGATTGTCGCGCCTTCGTGGGCCGGCACATCGCTCTCGGCTGGAAAGATCATGACGTAGAAGGCTGGGTCTCGAGCCCATGGTCGGCGTACCCGGTGGTCGAAGTCGAGCCCGTTCATCTCAGCTCGCACCAGATGCCAGTCGACCTGCTCAGCCACCGACCAGCTCTCCGGGTTCAGCGCTTTCAGGCGATTCTGCCAGTCGGCGAGCTCCGCGTGCTGTCTAGTCATCGCAGTTGCGCTGTAGTCCGGGACGCCATCCACGAACTCGGGTCTCTCGAACTCGCGCCACTCCTCGAATAGCGCGACCAGGTCAGTGTAGCTACTTCCCTGAGCAGCGGGCGCCGATGTCCCGCACGACACAGACGCGACCACCACGGCGACGATGAAGGTCAAGCTGAACAGGTGGGACAGCTCGGCGGAGTGTGGCATCGGCGAACCTCCAGAACAAGTTACGTCTGTTCTCGTGTCTTGAATCGAAGCTAGCCGCGCGCCGATTCTCGTCCACCGCGCGCGATCAGGTTCCTGGCCGCGTCAAGATCCCTGACTTCAAGAGGAAACTCTGCACTTGGTTGACGAACCCCGGCCAGGACGGCGGGCAGTCATTGTGCGCACAACCCTGCGGGATGAGTTGACCCCGAGCGGCCAGCGACGCGAGCGCAGCCCCGTGTGTGTAGGGAACCACTCGATCGCGGGTCCCGTGCAATACGAGCACGGGGCCATCGTACGACTGCAGGATCGCTTGGTTGTCGAAACGGTCGCGGGCCAAGAAGGGTGGCAGGTAGAAACGCTCTGTGGCCATCGCGGCAACGCTCTTGAATGGCGACTGCAAAATGAGCGCGGCGACGGGCCGGGCGCCGGCGAGCCCAACCGCCGGTCCGCTGCCCAACGAGCGTCCCATCGCGACGATCCGCGTTTCGTCAATGTCCGTACGGGCGATCAACCAGTCGTGGGCGGCGATCATCGTCTCCATGATCGTGCGTTGTGAAGGCGTACCCGCGGACCGTCCATACCCCGGATACTCAACGATCAGAACACCGATCCCAAGATCGCGAAACGAGCTCAGGGGCGCGGGCCAACTATCGACGAGCTCGCCGTTGCCATGGGTGAAAATGATGGCGGGGTATGGGGCCGCGTCCGCACTCCCCCCGGCGGTCATGAACAAAGCCTCGACGCGCCCCACGGACGTGACGAGCTGTACCTCCTCGACAAAAGGGAGATCCCGATCCGAAACGCCCCGAGCAGGTAGCATGGAAGCACCCGGATACATGAGGTGGCGCTGAAAGAAAAAGAAGATGACGGCGTACGCCGCGTAGGCGAGAAGAGCAACGGCAAGAACGCGCCAGACTACGGACATGAGGCGGTCAGCACGACCTTCCCCAAGTTCCGTCGCGCGTGGAGGTGGCGGTGCGCAGCCATCGCGCCGGTCCGATCGAGCGGGAACGTGCAGTCCAGCACTGGTTGCAACTCGCCCGCGACGACCCCGCGATAGATCTCCTCGAGAGCTGGCTTCAGAATCTGCTCCTTGCTATCGAGGTGCAGCAGGTGCACACCGAATACACCGATGTTGGGTTCGACGAGACCGAGCGGGTGAAAGCGAGGCGTGCGGAGCCAGGCCCGGGCTGCCCTGAGCCAACTCCGCTTGTGCCGTGGCATCGCTTCGCTCAGCCCATAGAAGACGAGGCGTCCCAACGGAGCGAGCAGCCCGCGGCACGCCGCGGTGGCCCGACCGCCCACCGGGTCCAGGGCGACGTCGATGCCCCGTTCGCCTACCACCCGGCGTACCTCCGGCTCCCACTCAGCGCAGGAGTCGAAGCAAGCCTCGGCGCCCAACTCATCGGTGACAAAGGCCCGCTTGCGCGGGTCACCGGCGGTGCCGATTACCCGAAGTCCCTCGCGTACGGCCAGCTGTACCGCGGCTGTGCCGACGCCGCCTCCCGCCCCGAGGACGAGCGCGGTTTCTCCCGATCGGGCACGCGCCGCCTCGAACAAGCAGACCCAAGCGGTCAAGAACACCACCGGAATCGCCGCCGCCTGTTCGGGTGTCAGGGACTCCGGACAGCGCATGAGTTGCCGCGCAGAAACCACCACATCGCGGGCGTAACCGCCATACCGGAGGAGCGCGACCACGCGATCGCCTACCCGCCACTCGCTCGTTTCTGAACCTACGCGCACCACCTCGCCGGTGATCTCGAACCCCGGGCTGTAAGGAAGCGATGGCACCGTGCCGTAGAGCCCAGCCCGCATCAGAAGGTCGGCGAAGTTGACGCCAGCGGCCTGTACCGTCACCTGCACTTCGTCGGGACCCAGCTCGGGCAGGGGAACCTCGCGCTCGACAAACGCTTCGGGTGGGCCGTGCCGCTCGATCAGGATGGCGGTGGTGGATCGCGGGCTAAGCGGCTCAGTCACCGCGCAGAATCTCCGATAAGATCTGGCCACTCTCCTCCCAAGTCGGCAAGGCGGGCCGACCCAATGGAGATGGAGTTCGCGAGATCGCGGTCAAGATGCCCTCCCGGATGCCTTCCTCCGTCGGTTCGATGTAGATCGCATCCGGCCCGCCCGCGGCTCGTAGCTCAGGCGTATCCGACGTCACCACGCGAGTGCCGCAGGCGCGCGCCTCTAGGAGTGGCACACCGAAACCTTCATAAGCCGAAGGCAACACAAAACAATCAGCACCCGCGTAGAGGGCTGGCAGATGCTCATCGGCGACGTAGCCAAGGGGCTGTGTGTGACGTCCTGCGTCGCGCTCCAGCAGCTCGACCAGCCCCTTGAACCGAGAGCCTTTCTTCCCGACCAGGACCAACTTGTGATCGGTCAGAAGACCGCGTTCCTTCATCTCCACAAACGTGCGTACCAACCGTTCTAGGTTTTTCCGCGGTTCCCACGCCGCGACCGTGAGAACGTACGGGCCGACAAGTTGATAGTGGTTTCGGCACACCTCTAACGCCTTGTCTGACTGCGGCGCAAATTCCTTTCGAACCGCCGGGGAGACAAGGGCATCCGCCCTTCGTTCCAAGTGCTCGTAGAGTCGATTGGAGGTGCCTTCTGAAACCGCCAAGACCGTGTCAGCTCTTCGAACGTCACGCGCGAAAAAGAGTCGCACACCCATCAGATGCAGCGGGTGGAAGGTCTCGGGTGTAAACACATGACACAGATCGTGCACCGTCAGGACGGTTCGCACGTTGGCGGGAAGGCCAGGCAGAAACGCGCTGGTCGCCCAAAAAACGTCCAGATCGTCCCGCCGGCAGATCAGACCCGCGCGCGCCTTGAGCCACAACAGAGGTGACAGACGTCGGCCAAGGCGAGATGGATCGGCGCGCATGACCCATCGGTCGGACTCGATCGGCAGCGACACCGGCGCCCGATTGTACACGAAGAACTCGGCATCCGGCAGATAATGGTCCAGCTCGCGCGACAGCTCGAAGATGTAGCGTCCGATACCTCTGCGTTCGGAGTCGAGCTCACGACCATCGATGCCGATCCTCATCGTCTAGCCACGCGCCAGGATCGGAAGCGGTTTCCCGATCAACTCGCGCGGGGTCGATTCACCCATCAGTGCCAAAAACGTGGGGGCTAGATCGAGAAGTGAAACGTTACCCAAGGGTGTCGCTTGGATCGAAGGTCCGGCCAACGCCACAAACCCGGATCGCGAGTGATCGCTCCCCCGGAAGATCTCCGGCGGAAATGCCACCAGCTCGCCACTCGGGTGAACGACGCGTTCCATGTAGCTCTGATGGGGACACCATACGACGAATAGATCTGGGAGCACGGCAGTCGATGCATCTCCGAACACGGCTCCGGTTCGAACGACGTCCTCGACGACTGGTTCGCCCGTGTCCAGGTTAGTCAGTTGGTTCAGGTCTGTCTCTAGACGGTCGAGGAGAGCTTCGTACTCGGCACCGGGCTCCACGATGCCACCGGGTTCCCGTCCCGCGAGGTTGACGCGCAAGAAGCTCGAAAAAAAGGATGGGATCGCGAACGCCGTGGTCCGACTCCAATCCGTGCTGCTCTGGAATTTCTCATTTATCAGTCGCTGCTGTGTCTCCTCCGGCAACAAGCGGCTGAGAGCGTAGCGCCATGTGTGAGGCACCATACGCCGTACGACGCTCATCGGACTCGCGCGGCTGGAACCGGTAGGCGAGGCTTGGTATCCCAGCTCGCGGCAAAAAGCGTCGATCAGCCCTGTGGTCGGGTAGTGGTCGAGCAGTCCCGTCGATGAAACGACACAAATGTTGGCATTGTCCGGTAGTTGCTCGATGATCGCGCCCATCTCTTGATCGATCCGCTGGAAAACGTCTCGCATTCCGTGGGTCAGCTCGTCACGCGGGTCGAGCTTCCGCTCTCCGCGGTGCTCCGGCCGGTACTCCCAGAACTGGTGACTCGCGAGATGGCTGTCGCCAAAGACAACGACCGCGACATCGAAGTTCTCTCGCGCTAGCAGGTGGCGGCACAACGCACCTTTCTTCTCGATCCGCTCTAACGTACGCGCGTAGATCCGCCGATCCGCTCGTAGCTTGCTGTCTAGCTCCTCCGGGATGTGGATCTGGCCGCCGAACGAACGTTGGATCTCCTCCAACAATCCCTCCGGTGATGCCGAAGGCGAAAAATACGGATGGTGCGACGCCCATTCCGCAAGATGAATCCCGTTGGTCTGTGGCTCCGGGTAGCAGTGAGGCACGTCGATCGCGACCGCTCGCTTTGCTGGCGCATGAGACCAGAACGGGCGCACATCGAGGTCGCGCCCGGTGATCGTCTCGAGCTCGTAGGTGCCTGGCTTCAGCCGCTTGTACTCGTAGAACCCGTGCTGCCCGACCGAGATTCCGCTGATCAAGGAGACCCACACGCTGTGCTCGGTAATCAGGTCGGGTCCCGTGGTTCGTGCCGCGACCCCTCGTTTCATTATCGAGGCGAGCGTCGGCAGGTACCCCTCGGAGGCCCAACGTTCGAGCCACTCCGGGTCGCCGACATCAAGTCCGAGGATGACCAGCGGGGGTGGAAAAGCGCGAGCAGTCAAACGGGCCGTGTCCCGCCGTTCAAGCCAACGACATGGCCCGAGCGAGCCGATTCCTCAGCCGCGAGCACCGCCGCTAGGCTGAGGTACCCATCGCGGAAACTGGGCGACGGTGGCCGTCCTTCGCTTATCGCCTCGACAAAATGGGCTAGCGCGGAACGGAACGAAGGCTCACGACCGGGTGCGCGATACCTCTCCAAGATGTAGCCGGCGTGCTTGAGGGAGTCGAGGCCGGATCGCAAACCCCGGAGCCCGGGGATCGATCTCGAGTCGGTCGCGATCTCGACGCCGGGCGATCGATAACGGTCGACCGACAACCGCGCCTTTTCCGTGTAGACCTCGAAACGGTCTTCGTTCACCGTGTTGATCGACAAGAACGATTGGATCGCGAGACCGTTGGCGAGTTGAACCTGGACCGTCGCGGTATCGGATTCGCTGCGCTGCGACCGGACCTGGGCTGTCACGTCCCGGATCTCGTCTTCAAACAGAAACCGCATGAGATCGAAGTGGTGCGAAGCCTGGTCGAGGAGTGCGCCTCCGCCGCTCTCCCGGCGTCGTTTCCAATCCGGCAGGGTTTCCTCGGGTGCGGCCAGCACTGTGCGCGCGGCGACCCATTCGCCGTACTCCCCTGATTGGAGACAACGTTTCAACTCCAGGTAGGCTCGATTGAAACGGTAGTTGAAACCGATCATTCCGACCGTGCCCGAGCGTTCCAAGGCCGATAACACGGATCGGGCCTCGTCCCAAGTCGTGGCCAGCGGCTTTTCGAGGTAGACGTGCTTGCCGCGGTCCAATGCGGCCACCGCGACCTCGGCGTGCAGACCGCTTGGCACGCAAACGACGACCGCCTCAACTTTCGGCATGTCCAACAGGGCCTCGTACTCGGCAACGATCGCGGTCCCGGCATGACGGCCAACTTCTTCGCGTTGTTGTGGGTCAGATTCCGCAATCGCAACGAGACGTGCCTGCGGCAGTCCTGTCAGGATGGGCAGGTGCACACGCTGCGCCACGCGGCCGCAGCCGATGAGACCGATGTCGAGTGTGGACATTCCGACTCTGGTGCGCAGTCTACGATCTGGGTTGGGGGTGTCAACCCGGCTGTGCTCGATCAGTTGTCAGGAATTCCTTAGGAACTGCCCAGATCGGAACCGCCCACACCGATCCGACGCACGTCCTTCATGGTTCGCAGCACAGCTGAGAGCTGCTGATCTACCTGGTTTGCCTTTTCACTCCAGGCCTGGAAATGGCCCTTGATTTTATCGGCCTCGTTGCGCGCCCGCGTGGCCATCATGTCCACGTCTTTGATCAAGTTGTTCAGGTCGCTCCTCCCCAACTCCGCAGAGGAGTCGGCCGCGCTAGGAGCGATCGCGTTGCCGTTTCTACCGATCGCGTGCGCCTGCGGGCCAACGTCAAACTCCTTGATCTCAACGCGAGCCTTTTGCTGGCTCTCGTCATCTTCGCTCGCCCGGAGCACCTTGTCATTCAGCTTGTGCGCCGACTCTGTCAGGTCGCGCATGTACTCCTGAATGGCATCATTGATCTTGTTGCGCTCCTCGAGCCGCTTGAGGAAGTACTTTTGATTCTCCTGCACGTCGCGGCGGGACTCCTTGAACACCTCAAACAGCATCGCTAGCCAATCCCCGCTCCCGCCCGCTTCCAATTCGGTGAACTTGCCTTGGAAGTTGTCGTA
>DAOWHI010000143.1 GCA_030641505.1 Gemmatimonadota bacterium
ACTGGCGTTCCACCTACCCCCGGCGCATCGTTCCAGGGCGCATCGTTCCACCCGCCCCCGCGTTTCTGTCGGGGGGGAGTACTGGCGTTTTCCCCTCTCGGGCGCGTGAAGGTAAAAAAACGAACGTAGGAAATCTTCTTTCGTCGGGTGTTTCCCGACACGATTGTAGCCTTTTCCCTGACAGACTTGCGGGCAATCCCAAGTCAGACTTCTAGTAATGCGCAACCTGAACAAGCTCTTTCCACGGCTTTCGATCAGGAGCAAGCTGGCGGTCGCGTTCGAAGGAGATCTCGTAGCCGAGCGCTTCTCCATGAGTGGCACGCATCAGGGTGAGTTCATGGGAGTCGCTCCGACGGGCAGGCAAGTGAAAGCACAGGCATGGTCTTCTACCGATTTTCAGGCGGTAAAGTCCAGAGCAGTGGGCGAACTGGGACGCCTTGGGATTGCTGCAACAGATCGGGCGAGTGCCCGGGCTGCGGTGAAGGTCTCGCGTTGGAGTTCGAGTAACCGACGAGCAAGACAGAAGGGGAGGTAACGGGTGACCGAATCCTTGGTTCAGATCGCCGGCGTGCCGGCGAACGGATTCGACGAGCCCAAGAAGGGGCTCCTCATCGCACCGGAGTTTCCGGCCAGCTTCTGGAGCTATCGGCACATCATGTCGATGGTCGGTCGGAAGGCGGCGTTTCCGCCTCTCGGCCTGATCACCTTCGCCGCGATGATGCCCGACAACTGGTCGTTCGATTTGATCGATCTCAACGTCAAACGAGTGCCGAACGCGGATCTGCGCGCGAGGATCGACGCCGCCGATGCGGTCTTCACCAGCGCCATGTCGGTCCAGAAGCCGTCGCTCGTCGAGCTCATCAGCGGACCTTCGAAAGGCTTGGAGACGCCATGGGTGATCGGCGGACCCTACCCGTCGAGTTATCGGGATCATCTGCTCGAACCCCGAACGCTATCCGACGAGATCCTGCACCGGGGTCTCGACGTATTGGTCTGGGGCGAGGGAGGTCAGTGGATCGAGGCGATCAACCGCATCCTTCATCACCCCGAGGGTTGTCGCCACTCGGACGACCGGCCGGTGTTGCTCATTCCGGAGGCGATTGCCAGCCAGCCTCCGGGTTCGCGCAAGATCCTGAATGACCGCACGATCTTCCAGGAGCTGGGCTACACGCCCCCGCCGAGGTGGGACCTTCTGGACATCCGCGACTATCGCGCGCTGATGATGCAGACCACCGTCGGGTGTCGTTTTCGGTGCGACTTCTGCGACATCATCCAGTTCAACGGGGGGTTCACTCGACCCAAGACGCTCGAGTCGATCCGAGAGGAGCTGGAGATCTTGTTCGGACTCGGGTATCGGGGTCGGATCTTCACCGTCGATGATAACTTCGTCGGCAACCCCCAGGCGATCGAGACGATCCTTTATGAGATGATCGCGTTCCAGCGTGAGCACGACTACCCGTTTTCGTTCATCACACAGGCGAGCCTCGATCTGGGAGCACCCAGGCTGGCGCACTTGATCCCATTGATGCAGCAGGCCGGTTTCGACGACGTGTTCCTTGGGATCGAGAACCCCGATCCGGCCGCTCTCAAGGGGATGAACAAGAAGCAGAACGTCAAGGTCGACATCGCCCAGACCGTCGCCAAGATCCAGCGCGCCGGGATCGAAGTCATGGCCGGCTTCATCTTCGGTGGCGACGAGGACACGATCGAGACGGGGGAGGCGATCGCGTCGTTCGCCAAGGACGCCGCCATCCCGACCGCCATGGCCGGAATGCTGACGCCGATCCCCCACACCCCACTGACCGAGCGGCTCCGTAGCGAAGGGCGCCTGAGGGAGAGCGAGTTTTCGGGTAACAACACCAGCGACGACGTCCAATTCGTGCCGCTGAATATGACTCCCGAGGAGATGCAGACGGGGTACTATGCGATGCTGGAGAGCCTCTTTGGCCCGGGTGAGATGTACCAGCGAGCGGCCGCACTGCTGGACCGCATCAACCCGCACATTTTCCGCGGCGGCTTTATCGACACGTCGGATCTCAAGGTGGCGTTGCGCTCGATATGGCGGCAGGGTGTGGTGAGGAGGCAACGGAGGGGATACTTCCGTCTTCTGTGGAAGGCAGCGCGGCTCGATTTTGC
>DAOWHI010000104.1 GCA_030641505.1 Gemmatimonadota bacterium
CGATGGAAACTCGTCGAAGCCGAGATGATGCTCGGTCTCGGTGGGCGCCGCGGCCGACACGACCGACAACGATCCGTCACGAGCACCAAATCGACCCCGATTAACGACGAACAACCGACCATCAGGCGCCAGCGCCGCCCCGCCGGAGTTCTCGCCCGAGAGCTCGATCGTCTCGACCACCTGCAGCGACGAGATGTCGATCACCGAAACAGTCCCCGACCGCACTGGAACGAAATCATCGCCGAGCTCGGCGTTGATCACGTACGCCCGCTGGCCGTCGGCCACTATAAACTCGGGGAAAAACCCCACCAGAATCTGAGCCTCGACTTCGCCGGTCCTCACGTTGACCGGTGATACCGAGTCGAGGTTTGGATTGCCGACCAGCACCGTATCATCGTCGATAAACGCTACGCCGGTTGCACCCGAGTTCTCAGGGAGCTCCGCGCGCCGCACGACGAACCGCCCTTCGAGGTCGACGATCGCCACCTCGGGGAGCAATCCCATCGGAATGACGACGGTCGAACCCCGAACGGCAAACCCCACCGGAGATCCATCAAACCCAATCCCGATCGTGAACTGGTTCTCCGGACGATCGACCTCGAACACCGTCAGCGTTCGGTCGATGCTGTTCAACACCACGCCGACCTCTGCGTCATCCGGAATGTCGGGCCCGAAGCTGCTGCTATCGTCGCAAGCGATGCCGACGGCGAGGACCACAGCCATCATTATGCTCTTCATCATTGTCTTCATAATCCTCGATCGCTGGTTTGGGGCCTGATCCTGAGTTGCACCCGGAACCGTCGCCCGGGCTCGGGAAAGCCAAAGATAAGGGCTTGCGTCTGCCCGCCCACGCGGTCGATCGCCAGCTCGGTCTCGGCGCCGAGCGAGCCGGCCCGCCACAGCCACGCCAGAGCAACGTCAAACGTCCAGAATCCGGGCAGTTGATTGGCTTCTGTCGGGGCGGTCGTACGGGGACCGGTGTAGTGTGACTCGCCCCGCAGTCGCCAATCTCCGGGTGTCCATTCTACCCGCGAACGAGCGTTGTGTTGCGGCCGGTACACGACCTGTGCATCGGCTCGCCCTTCAGACGAATCGTAGCGAACGCGAGCGTTGGCGTAGCTGAGATCGGCGGTCAGGTCGAGCCTCGCGAATACCGCGCTCAGCCATACCTCTCCACCACGTCGCCGAACGTCGAAGTTCTGCGGGCTCCATATGAATCGGAAGTCGGGGGCCCACTCGATCATGTCATCGACGTCGGCGCGATAAACCGATCCCCCGAGAGCCAGGGCGATCGGGCCGGGTCGGTGTACCGACACCCCGATGTCGATCTCCGACACCACCCGCTCCGGCCTGAGCTCCGGGTTCGGAGCGACGCCGATCGCCGCATCGAAGAACAGGTCGCCGAGCGCGGGCGGGTTAAAAGCACTCCGGTGTGCGACATCGAGTCGTAGCCGCTCGGTGGTTAGACTCACGCCGATGGTATGACTGACGAACCAAGCGTTGGTCACGTCGTCGCGATCGAGCCGGGCTTGAGCGGTTAGCTCGACATCACCGACGTCACCGACCGCGCGGGCGCCGACGCCAAAATCGTCGAAGTCACCAAACGTTCCGTCTGCCAAACCGTCGGCCTCCACTCCGCGATGTCGCAAATCGCCGTCGAAACCGATCTCGCGCAGCGGCCCCGAGCCCACCTCGCGGGTGATCGAACCCCGCAGCCCCAGCTCGTCTACGGTTGTCTCATCGTCGTACGCGGGACCCAGCGGTGGCTCGGGATCACGATGCTCGAGCCGCTGCCGGGCGCCATAGAACGCGAGCTCACTCGAGCCACTGTCTCTCGTCTCGCTCCAACTGGCATGAAGACGAACTCGGTCAAAGGTCTGCCGCGCATGGACCGATGGCGCGAAGGCCTTGCCTGGGAGCCCACGATCGCCGTACTCGACCGCCGCGCGAACACCCACCCGACCACCCCCGATGGAACGCTCGGCGGTTCCAAACACGCTCGTCCGCCGAAGGTCGGCGTTCGTCCGGGTCCCTGAACGACCTCCCGCGGCAGCCGGCAATTGGTAGTCGAACCCGCCGTCGGCGCCGCTCATAAGGCCGCCCGCCGACCACCGCCACGCATCGACTGCACTGCCGGTTTCGACGCTTCCACGTCTGGACCCCAACGATCCGACGCCGACAACGACCTCCGTGGTAGCACCCGGCGGCCGCGACTCAACGGCGATCACACCAGCCCGAGCACGCGGTCCGTACCGCGCCGAACGCGCTCCAATCTGCACCGTCACAGACTCGACGGTACCAGCAGAGATCGTGCTCAAGTCAGCGGCGCCAGTGACCGGATCGTTGATCGCCACGCCATCCAGCAGCACCAGCACACCTTCCGCACCACTGCCACGGATCATGGCGTGCTCTGGGCCCCCGAGTCCGGTCCGCCGTACGACGACGCCGGGCACCCGGTCGACCAGGTCGCCCACCGTGGTTGCGCCCGATCGATCGATCGTCGACCGATCAATCCTAAAACCACTCGCGTCGCGACTGGGGCCGCGGGCGATCACCGGCTCAACCGGGACCGCTGCAAGTGACAGCTCCACCGCGATCCGAGTGGTTCGCCCGTGGACGACTTCGACCTCGACCTCACTTGACCGGTAACCGAGCCTCCGGACGTGGATCACATGCGTGCCCGAATGCACCGCCTTGAACCGGAACTCGCCGTTCGGTCCGGCTGTGGCGATGAGCCCCAAACCGACGACCTCGACGGTCGCGAACGGCACCACGTGCTGAGTTTCGCTATCAACGATCGAGCCCACGATCTCGCCTGGCCATTGGGCACGGGTGCCGTCGCCGACCGCGCCATCAACCAACGCGGCCAACGGGAGTCCGATGATCAGCGAGATCGTGAGTCGGGTCATGAGGCCGACTCCGAATGCAGGGTAACCACTTGAGGGGCACCCTGATCGGGGCCCGGCCCAGGGTGCGCCACTACTTTGATCGGCCATCCGTACACATCACTCAGCGTGCGCTCTTGGAGCACGGCCTCGGGAGGTCCCTCCGCCGCCACGCGGCCTCGATGCAGCAGGATCAGACGATCCGCGTATCGCGCCGCCAGATTCAAGTTGTGGGTCGATAGCAGTACGGTCCTTCCCTTGACCGCCTGAGCGGTCAAGAGCTCCCAGATCGCCATCTCGCTAGCGATGTCGAGTGCCGCGGTCGGCTCATCCAACGCCAGCGCCAGCGGCTCCTGCGCCAGCGCGCGGGCCAGCCGGGCCCTTTGGCGCTCGCCGCCGGACAGTGTCGCGAACGATCGGTCGGCTAGCGTCTCGACCCGGCACCGCTGCATCGAACGCTCGATTGCGCGTCGGTCGGCCGCGCCGGGCCGACGCCACGCACCCAGATGCGGGTAGCGTCCCATCGTCACCAGCTCGCGCACGGTCACTGGAAACGTCGGCTCCTCATGCTGAGCCATGATCCCCACCCGGCGTGCGATCTCGAGCGCGCCCCACGCCGACAACGGCCGGCCAAGAAGCTCCGTTTGCCCGCGGTTCGGCACGCGCGCCCCGACCAACAGTCGGATGAGCGTCGATTTTCCCGACCCGTTGGGCCCAACCAACGCGACGATCTCGCCAGCAGCCACGCCGAGTGTGGCCTCGTCGATCGCTTCCCGATCTGCACTCGGATAGCGATAACCAAGCCGAGTCGTGCGCCACACGACGTTGTCCCGCCGCGACTTCATGCCTGCGCCCGGCGCGTCTGGCGGCGCAGGACGAGGACGAAAAACGGCACCCCGACGAACGCAGTGATGACACCCAACGGCACCTCCGCCGGTGCAGTGATCACTCGGGCTACGGTATCGGCCAACGGTAGAAACGCCGCCCCCACGAGCAAGGTCGCGGGCAACAGGAAGCGGTGTCCACCACCCCACACGAGGCGCACGGTGTGTGGCACGAACAAACCGACAAACCCGATGCCGCCAGCGGCGACGACCGCGCCGGCGGTCAACAACGAGGCGGTCAGGTAGGCCAGCAAACGGACCCGCTGAACCGGGACGCCAAGAAACCCGGCTGTCTCCTCGCCGTGTGCAATCAGGTCGAACGATCGCGCCAGCCCAAGTAGCACGATCGATGCGCCGCCGAGCGCGAGCGCCAACATCCACACCGACCGCCAGCTGGCGCCACCGAGACCGCCCATCATCCAAAAGACCGCGGCGCGAAACGCTTCCGTCTCCTGAAAGCTGAGCGCGAGCAGGATGCAAGCATTGAAGAACGTGCCGGCAACCACGCCTGACAGAAGCAGCACCCGGACATCGAGTCGTTGTTCGACGTTGGTCGCGATCCTGAGCACCAGCGCTATCGCCAACGCCGCGCCGGCAAACGCCGAAACCGGCACGGACCAGCCGGCCACTCCAGCCCAACCCGCGCCGATAGCCAACACCGCGCCGACCGCCGCCCCACCCGAGACGCCAAGGACGTACGGGTCGGCGAGCGGGTTTCTGAGGAGCGCCTGAAACGTCGCCCCGGCCAGACCCAAAGCACCGCCGACGAGCGCGGCCAGCACCGCCCGAGGGAGCCGGAGGTCGCGAGTGATCGCGACTGCGATCGGGTCGCCATTGCCCGAGAGCCCCTCCCACACACCGCTCCACCCGAGCCCAACCGCGCCAAAGCGAAGGCTAATGGCGATCGCCACCGGCACGGCTAGCACCAAACCGGCCAACACCGGACCGCGGCTCATGGCGCCGGCCCCCAAGCTTCGACCAGTGCCTCGTGGAGGGTTCTCGCGACGCTTCCCAGGTGGGGGCCCGGGCGGTTCAACAAGTGGGTCGGGATCACCACAATCCGTCCCTCGCGAACGGCCCTGAGATCACGCCAACCCGGCTTCTTGGTGAAAGCGTCGGCGACGTTAGTCGCAGAATCATCAGCCGGGACGACGATCACGTCCGGTTGAGCGGCCAGCACTGCTTCGAGCGAAACCTCGGGCCAGCCATTGTAGAGCTCGGCAAACGCGGGGATACCGCCGGCGATCTCAATCAGCTGACCGACAAACGTGCGCCGACCCGCCGTTCTCGGAGGGGCTCCGAGCAAGGCGTAGAAGACTGTGGGTTTGGGGTGCCTGAGGCCGGCCGTCGAAACGACCGCCAACGACTCACGGACCGCAGCCGACAACCTCGCGGCTCGATCGGACAGATCGAGCAGCATCCCGAGCTCGTCCAAGGACCGAAAGACGTCGGTTGTATCCTCGATCGACGCCGCGTGGAAGCCGATGCCGCCGGCTTCGAGCCGCGAGCGCAGCCCCCGGTACTCTGCGGACTCCCAGCCGATTACCAAGTCAGGCTCCAGCGCGATCAGCGCTTCCAGGCTCGGGTCGAGCCCTCCACCCACGCTTGGCAAGTCGGCTACCTCGGGGGCGGTGTCGTAGCGCGTCCGGCCGACCAGACGATCAGTCGCGTCCAGCGCCACGATCGCATCCGTCATGCTCGGAACGAGCGATACCACGCGCTGAGCGCGAACCACCGGCGCAGCGTCACTCTGCTCGGCCGCAGGCCGCTGTGGCCGGTTGCAGCTTGCCAGCAACAGCGTCGATGCGGCAACGATCGAGAGAAGTCGGCTCGTGGTCAACACCCCACCCTGAGAAAATCCAAAAAAAAGCCTGCCCGCGGAAGCGGACAGGCGGTGGAGACCGGGCCAGCCGACCTCTCGCCGCATCCCTCCCGCGAAGGATAACAACGGAGAGAACGCCTCGAGGCAGGTCTCCTGACTTCGGCCGCCCCGGTCGGGCGGGCCGTTCACAGTGGCGGGGCCGCTGCGGATTCACACCGCATTCCCTATTCTCCCGTCGTCGACCATCGTCGCTGACAGGCACCTCAAAACGATCAGTGCGTTACGTCATTCTATCCTCACCGTTAACGACATCTACAACGAAAAGCGCCCGAAGTCCTCCGGGTTCATGCGTCGGAGGTATTCCTTCAGATCCTCCGGCTCGTACGCCTCTTCCTCGACCTCCCCCACCTCATCAGCGGTGTGGTCGAGAAGCGTCTCGGAGGCGTAGATCGGAGCGTTCAGTCTCAGTGCCAGGGCGATCGAGTCGCTCGGACGCGCGTCGATCGAAATCACATCCTCAGCATTCTGAACGAAAACCTGTGCGTAATAGGTGTTGTTCTTGAGCGCGCCGATGATGACTTGAGTGAGCTCGCCGTGAAGTGCACGAACGATATTCTTCATGAGGTCATGCGTGAGCGGGCGCGAGAATTTCACCCCCGCCAACTCAGTGGCGATAGCGCTCGCCTCGCTGGGCCCGATCCAAATCGGCAGGTACCGGTCACCCTCCTTCTCCTTCAGGATGACGATCGGCGACTGAGTCGAGGCGTCGATCCCCAGGCTCGCTACGCTGACTTCAATGACTTCGTTCTCCACGGTGCCCCTTTTCTAACGCTTCAACTGCAACATAAATGCCATCCCGCGGCCGGGACAACCGGCCACGGGCATGGCCCGGGGCGCCTAAGTCCCAATCTCCCATGAAGCGAGGTATTCCCGCTGCTCCGGTGTCAGCACGTCAATTTCGACGCCGAGCGCCTGCAGCTTGAATCGAGCGATCTCCGCATCGATCTCAGTCGGCACCGGCTCGACGCGCTTCTCGAGCTGACCGGCGGTCTTGACGACATGCTCTGCGGCCAGCGACTGGTTGGCGAACGACATGTCCATCACGCTCGCCGGGTGTCCCTCGGCCGCCGCCAGGTTTATCAGTCGGCCTTCGCCGAGCACGTACAGCTTGCGGTCACCGAGCGAGTACTCGACCACGTAATCGCGAATCTCGCGGGTCTTGTCCGCCATCCCGGTCAGTGCGTCGAGATCGATCTCGACGTTGAAGTGTCCGCTGTTGGCGATCACCGCTCCGTCCTTCATCGCCTTGAAGTGCTCGCCGCGAACCACGTGGATGTCGCCGGTCACGGTTATGAAGACGTCTCCTATAGCGGCCGCCTCGGCCATCGGCATCACGCGAAAACCGTCCATGATCGCTTCCAGCCCACGCAACGGATCGATCTCGGTTACAATCACGCTAGCACCCTGGCCTTGTGCGCGTAGCGCGACCCCCTTTCCGCACCAACCGTAGCCAGCAACCACGACAGTCGAGCCGGCCAGCAAGATGTTGGTCGCCCGCAGGATGCCATCAATCGTCGATTGGCCGGTCCCATAGCGGTTATCAAAGAAGTGCTTCGTCTTGGAGTCGTTCACGGCGATCACCGGGAACAGCAACACGCCCGAGTTCTCCATCGCCTTGAGGCGGATAACTCCAGTCGTGGTTTCCTCGGTCGATGCGATCACGCCGTCGACGAGCGCATTGCGCTCAGCCGGATCGAGCCCCGTCGCCCAGTCGCGGATCACTGGGTGCAGATCGTCATACCGCTCCAGCCCCATAAAGTGAATGGCGCTCACCAGGTCCGCCCCGTCATCCATCGTGATCTGTGGTCGGTGCTCGAGGGCGGACAGGATGTGGCCATAGTACGTGTCGTGGTCCTCACCCTTGATAGCGTGGACCTGAATCCCGCAGCTCACCAGATACGCGGCCACGTCGTCTTGCGTCGACAACGGATTCGAGGCGCACAGACAGACGTCCGCGCCGCCGCGCTGGAGCGCGAGCATCAGGTTGGCGGTCTCGGTAGTTACATGCAGACAAGCCGAGATGCGCACCCCATCAAGCGGGCGCTCTTTCTCGAACCGATCACCGATCAGGCGCAGGACCGGCATGTGCCGCCCCGCCCACTCGGTGCGTAAGGCCCCCTTTGAGGCCAGCTCCGGATCGTGGATATCACACGACACCTCCACGGCACTCGTCCTTCCCTCGGTGTTCGACATCGAATCGTCTCCCCTTCAATGATGTTATGAGATCGCCGCCTTCAGATCCTCGGCGCGGTTGCTGAGCTCCCATGTAAACAAGCCGTTCTTCGGTTCGCGGCCGAAATGCCCGTACGCGGCTGTCGGCTGGTAGATCGGCCGCCTCAGGTCGAGCGCCTTGATGATCGCCAGCGGACGCAGGTCCCACACCTCGAGCGCCTTCTCTTCCAACACGGCGTCGGCAACCACGCCAGTACCAAACGTGTCGATCATGACGCTGACCGGCTCGGCCACACCGATCGCGTACGCGAGCTGGACCTCACATCGCTGCGCCAAGCCGGCCGCGACGATGTTCTTGGCGACCCACCGAGCGGCATACGTCGCAGATCGATCGACTTTGGTCGGGTCCTTCCCACTAAACGCGCCTCCACCATGACGGCCGAGACCGCCGTACGTATCCACGATGATTTTCCGACCGGTCACGCCGGCGTCGCCCATCGGCCCGCCGATGACAAACCGTCCAGTCGGATTGACGTGAACGGTGAGTTCATCCTCATCGTACATCCCGCTCGGTAGTATTGGCTCGATCACCTCTTTACGGATCCCAGCCTGGATCTCAGCGGGCGAGACCTCATCTTCGTCACCGGTCTGCGTAGACACGACCACCGTTCGGATCTCTCGCGCTCGACCTTCGTCGTATTCAACCGTCACCTGGCTCTTTCCATCGGGCCGCACCCAGGGCAACGTCCCGTCCTTCCGCTTCTCAGCTAAGCGATGGGTGAGCGCGTGCGCCAACGCGATCGGCAACGGCATCAACTCCGACGTTTCGTCGGTCGCGTAGCCAAACATCATCCCCTGATCGCCGGCTCCTTCACGATCGACCCCCATGCTAATGTCGGGCGATTGTCGGTCGATCGAGACCATCACCCCACAGGTATCCGCATCGAATCCCATCCGCGCGTCGGTGTAGCCGATCTGACGAACCGTCTCGCGAGCCACCTGGGCGACCGGGATGTACGCCTCGGTAGTGATCTCTCCCGCCACCACGATCAAACCGGTGGTAACCAATGTCTCGCACGCGACCCGACTTGACGGATCGCCGGCTAACGCCGCATCCAAAACCCCGTCCGAGATTTGGTCGGCGATCTTGTCTGGGTGGCCCTCAGTTACCGATTCCGACGTAAACAGAAACCGATCGGTCCTCACGCGATGCGGCGAGGCTGTCACCTCTTGCTCCTTCGTTTTCAGCATATCAACTCCGATCCTTCTCCCAGATTGAGACCCCGGGGCGCCGCTTCCAGGCGCGCGCCGGGCCCGATGATCGAACCTTCGAGCACAAAACCGCTCACCGTGGCGTGTTCACCGATGATCGAGTCGCGAATCACGGAATCCCGCACGGTGACACCCTTGGATAGCGAAACGTGTGGCCCAATGATCGAGCTCTCGATAACGCAATCGGCGCCAACAAACACCGGCGCGACGAACTTCGTGTCGTCACTTGATACGTCGACTTGCGGCGGCTGCCGATTGAGCAACTCGCGATTCGTGGCCAGCAGCGTTTCAGGTTTCCCGCAATCGAACCAACCCTTGATGCTGTACGGAATGAACCTTTCGCCTGCATCGATCAGTCGTTGCAACGCATCGGTGAGCTGATACTCACCGCGGGTGGTGCCGCCCTCGTCGACCAGGCCAGCCAATGCTGATCGCAACAACTCTCCGTCGCGGACGAAGTACAGGCCCACCAACGCCAAGTTACCCTTCGGCTCCGTCGGTTTCTCGACCAGTTTGACGATACTCTCGCCGGCTGCGTCGAGCTCCACGATCCCGAATCGCTCCGGATCCGGGACCGGTCGCACACCCAGCGCGTGGTCCGGCGACGACACTATCTCCGCGTAATCGACGTCGAAAACCGTATCGCCGAGCACAACCAGCGTTGGTTCGTGTTCCTTCGCCTCGAGCGCCGTCAACACCGCGTGCCCAAGACCCAGTTGATCGTGTTGCCAGACGATCTCGATCGGCAAGTCCGGAAACACCTCGTGCACGTAAGCCTCGATCGAATCCCCTCGATAGCCGACTACCAACTGAATCCCGGACGGCTCCAGGGACGCGAGATCGGCCAGGATGTGGCCAATGATCGGGCGGCCCGCGACCGGGAGCATCACTTTGGGGACCGTGTGTGTGTGAGGGCGCAGCCGGGTGCCTTGTCCGGCCGCCGGAATGATGATCTTCACCGATTTTCAGCCTTTGAGTTCGTTCTTTAGGGCGTCGATCGAAGCGACGGGCGTGGGGTTCCACCCGTTGATAATGGAAACAATAAAGCTAGTGCAATCTCCCAAGTAACACAACTCGAGCATACCCTCCAACGGCACGTCGCTGGTGGCTCTGATTCGGTGCTGGCCGGCCACCCGGTCGCGGCAATAGTCGTGCACGAAATCAAACCGGCGGCGGACCTGGCGATGGTCCCATGAAGTCTCCAGGTGGACCAACACCATCTGGCGCAGCACCGGGTTGTCGCCTTCGAATCCCACGATCTCGTTGTGATTGTGCTCCGGTAGTTGTCCTGAGTAGGCGGGCATCTTGCCGTTCTCATTGAGTTGAGCCTTCCAACGTGCGGCGGCAGAGATCGACGTCGGATGACCGCCATAGACGACCGGCAGCCGATTGGCCATCGAAGCGGCTACGTCGAGCGCCGGATTGTCGTCCGACCACTCTAACCATCGTTCCGCCAGCGGTCGGAGCCGTTCGGCAGCGCGGCGTAGGCCATCGGCCTCGGCTTCGGCGTCCAAACCCGGATCCAACCGGGCCGTGACCAAGGCTAACGCCGACAACGAGTGACCGAGCGCCGCTCGAGGTGGAAACCCAGTTGGCATCTCGAGCAACGGATCACCGGCTTCACGCGCCATCTGCGCCACTTCACCACCGGTCGTGATCGCGACGACCGATAGCGCACGCTTCCGGGCGGCCTCATAACACGAGAGGGTCTCGTCGGTGTTTCCCGAGTATGACGATACGATCAACGCCGTGTTCTGATCGAGCCATGCCGGCAGCTCGTAGCCCCGGATCACGTGCAGTGGTAAAACACGCCGTTCACCGGTGTAGGCAGCGACCAGGTCGCCGCCGATCGCCGAGCCACCCATACCAGCGACCGCGATTGCAGTCGGTCCACTGGCGGGAACATCGAGGACTTTCACGAACGACGATGCGCTATCGGCTCCAGCCGCGAGCTGATCTGGAAAACC
>DAOWHI010000025.1 GCA_030641505.1 Gemmatimonadota bacterium
CGCGTGGTTGAGATAGCCGAAAGCGGGGAGGCTCAGTTCGAGCCACTGTATTCAGTTGAATGGCCGATCAAGCGGAAGATTGAAACGATCGCGAAACGGGTCTATGGCGCCAATGGGGTCGAGTACAGCCGGGCGGCAGAGCGGAGCATCGAGCGGCTGCAGGAAGTCGGTCTCGGCGCCTTGCCGGTGTGCGTCGCCAAGACCCAGTACTCGCTGTCGGACAATCCGACGCTACTGGGCCGACCTAGCGACTTCCAGATCTCGGTAACCGACGTGCGACCGTCGGCCGGGGCTGGGTTCTTGGTCGTTGCCACGGGTGATATCATGATCATGCCTGGTTTGCCCCGACATCCAGCAGCCGAGGCGATGCGGGTGGACTCGGACGGCACCGTTCACGGTCTTTTCTGATTCGGCCATCGAGAGGAGGGACCGCATGTCGAACACGACTGTAACCGCTTCAACCGCACCGGCAGCGCTCGGCCCTTACAGTCAGGCGGTGGTCGCCGGCGACTGGGTGTTTACCGCCGGTCAGATCGGGTTGGACGCAAGCGACGGAACGCTCAAGGAGACGATCGAAGGCCAGACGCTGCAGGTGCTGGAGAACCTGACCGCGGTGTTGGCGGCGGCCGGCGGCGGTTGGCGGGATGTCGTCAAAACGACCGTGTACCTTACCGATCTGGCAGACTTTGAAGCCTTCAACGCGGTCTACGCCGAAGTCGTGAGGGAGCCGCTGCCAGCGCGCTCGACCGTACAGGTTTCGCGCCTCCCCAAGGATGCACTCGTTGAGATCGATGCCGTCGCGCACCTGAGCAGATGAACCTGACCAGCGAAGAGATCACCAAGCTGACGGAGAAGGTCCGGTGCGCTGGTTGAGCGTCGAAACTGAGTCCGGAGGACCTTCATAACGCACTTGAAATGATGCCCCGACCGCCGACCGATCCCAACGTGCTGGTGGGTCACGACACGTTGGACGACGCCGGCGTGTATCGGATCACTCCCGATCTGGCGTTGATCCAGACCGTCGATTTCTTCACCCCGATCGTCGACGACGGTTACGACTTTGGGCAGATCGCGGCCGCCAACGCGCTATCGGATGTCTACGCCATGGGAGGGACACCGAAAACGGCGCTCAACCTGGTCTGCTGGCCGCCCGAAGGGCTGGATAACGAGATCCTGGGTGCCATCCTGACCGGTGGGGCTGATAAGGCGCACGAGGCCGGCTGTGCGCTGATCGGTGGTCATTCGATCCAGGACGAGGAGCTGAAATACGGACTCGCGGTGACCGGCACCGCGCACCCCGATCGGATCGTCACCAATGCCGCGGCCCAAGTCGGCGACCAGCTGTTCCTCACAAAGCCGCTCGGAACCGGGGTTTTGACGACCGCTCTCAAACGGGGCGAACGTTCGGCGGGCGAGATCGATGCCGCGGTTGCAGCGATGAAAGCCCTAAACGGACCGGCGATCGAGGTCGCACTTGAGTTCGGCGTTACCGCCGCGACCGACATCACGGGGTTCGGGCTCGGGGGCCACGCCGTTCAATTGGCCGACGCGAGCGGGGTGACGCTCGAGTTCGAGGCCACCGAGCTACCGCTGTTCCCGGACGCTCAAGAACTCGCGTTGGCCGGCTTCATTCCCGCTGGCGGCGAAACCAACCAGCGATACTACGGGCCGCGAGTCGGTGTTGCGTCGAGTGTAGCAGAGGGTTTGGTGCAAATGGTGTTTGATCCGCAGACCAGCGGCGGGCTTCTGCTTGCGCTGCCCGTGGAGGACACGGATTCAGTGGTTGCCGCACTCCAGGCCGCGGGCTGCGAGGCAGCTCGATGGGTTGGGCGGGTAGTGGTGCGTGATGAGCCGGCGGTGGAGTTGAAGTGACCGTCGCCGGGCCGCGCACGGTCCGCGCACCGCGCGGCACCGACCTCCGCTGCCGTGGTTGGCACCAAGAAGCCGCCATGCGGATGCTTATGAACAACCTCGACCCGGACGTGGCCGAGGATCCAGATCGGTTGATCGTGTACGGTGGATCAGGTCGTGCGGCCCGTGATTGGGCGTGCTTCGATGCGATCGTTCGGTCGCTCGAGCGACTCGCCGACGACGAAACCTTGTGTGTTCAATCTGGGAAACCCGTGGGTGTGTTTCACACCCATCGCTGGGCCCCGCGCGTGGTGATAGCTAACGCCAATCTCGTGCCGCGCTGGGCGACCGTCGATGAGTTCCGCCGTCTGGAAGCACTGGGTCTAACGATGTACGGCCAAATGACGGCCGGATCGTGGATCTATATCGGCACGCAGGGGATCGTCCAGGGGACCTACGAGACTCTTGCCGCCGTCGGCGAGCATCACTTTGGTGGAGCGCTCAAGGGTCGGTGGGTGCTGACCGGGGGTTGCGGGGGAATGGGGGGCGCGCAACCGTTGGCGGCGACGATGAACGGCGCCGCCTGTTTGATCGTCGAGGTTGACCCGGCACGCTTGGAACGCAGGGTGGCGACCCGGTATCTGGACGAGGTTACCGACGATCTGGACACCGCGCTCGATCGAGTGCTGGCCGCGACCGCTCGCGGTGACGCGCGCTCGATCGGCTTGATCGGCAACTGCGCCGAGATCGTGCCCGAAATCGTTCGCCGCGCAGTTGTCCCTGACGTGGTCACCGATCAAACGAGCGCCCACGATGCGCTCGAGGGGTACGTACCGGCGGGTCTGACGCTGGCCGAGGCGGCCGCGTTGCGGGCCCAAGATCCCGACGATTATGTCAGTCGGGCCATGGAATCGATGGCGATCCATTGCCGCGGCTTGCTCGATCTTAAGGCCGCTGGCGCGGTCGTCTTCGACTATGGCAACAACCTTCGCGGCCAGGCGCTCGATGCCGGTGTCGAGGATGCGTTCGAGATCCCGGGTTTCGTACCGGCGTACATTCGACCGCTGTTCTGCGAGGGCAAGGGACCGTTTCGATGGGCTGCACTCTCCGGTGACCCGGCTGACATACACGCCATTGACCGCGCGATCGGCGAGTTGTTTCCGACCGATGAACCACTCCAGCGGTGGATCCGGCTGGCAGCCGAGAGGGTTGCCTTCCAGGGGTTGCCGGCTCGCATCTGCTGGCTCGGATATGGAGACCGTTGGAAGCTGGGTGAGCGCATCAATGACCTGGTGGCGAGCGGAGCAGTCACGGCGCCGGTCGTGATAGGCCGTGATCACCTCGACACCGGATCGGTGGCGTCGCCGTTCCGCGAGACCGAGGGGATGGTTGACGGCTCCGATGCGATCGCCGATTGGCCGATCCTGAACGCGCTGCTGAACACCGCTAGTGGAGCGTCCTGGGTGTCGGTCCACCACGGGGGTGGGGTCGGGATCGGCAACAGCCTGCACGCCGGTCAAGTCACTGTCGCCGACGGCACGGCCGAAGGCGCAAAGCGGCTCAACCGCGTGTTGACCAACGATCCTGGGATCGGGATCGCTCGCCATGTCGATGCCGGCTACGAAGAGGCCCGTTCCGCGGCCGACGAGCGTGGCGTCCAGATTCCGATGATCGATCCGCAGCGATGATCGACTCCGCCGCCGACGGCGGAGATCTTCTGATCACTGATATCGGACAGCTCGTCGACCCGGGCGAAGGTGCCTTCTCCGCACCGCTCGAGATCGTTACCGACGCGTTCGTGTGGATCCGGGAGGGGCGCGTCGTCGCCGCTGGCCCGATGTCCGACCTGCCTGGTGATGCCGCCGGCACCCAGGCGCTCAGCGCCGGCGGTCGGGTAGCATTGCCGGGGCTTGTCGACTCCCATACGCACGCCGTCTTTGGCGCCACCCGCGAGCACGAGTTTGAGCAGCGGCTGGCTGGAGCCAGCTACCAGGAGATCGCCGAGCAGGGGGGTGGCATCGGGTTTAGCGTGCTCGACCTGCACGCTCGAAGCGAGGACGACTTGGTGCACCTGTCACGGCCGCGATTGGCCGCCTCGGCCCGCTTCGGGGTCACCACCGTAGAAGTGAAGTCTGGGTACGGACTGGCCACGGAGCAGGAGCTCAAGATGCTACGCGTTGTGGCCCGGCTGGCGACTGAGCCAGAGCTGCCTCGGCTCGTTCCGACCTTTCTCGGTGCGCACGCCGTGCCGGTCGAATTCGCTGCTGATCGGGCGGCGTTCGTGCGATTGGTGGTCGACGAAATGTTGCCGGCTGTGGCCGCCGAGAGGTTGGCCGAGTTCTGCGATGTCTTCTGTGATCAGGGTGCGTTCACGCGGGACGAGGCCGAGACGATCCTTCGACGGGCGGCCGAGCTGGGTTTTGGGCTGAAGATCCACGCCGATGAGTTTGTGCCGCTGGGCGGCACGCAACTAGCGGTAGAGTTGGGTGCCGCAAGCGTTGATCACCTGGTGGCGGTGGACGACGCCGGCATCGCGGCTCTCGCCGAGAGCGACACAGTGGCCACGCTTCTGCCGGGGACATCATTCTTTCTGCGCCTCGATCGCCACGCGCCAGCCCGCGCATTGGCTGATCGTGGCGCCAACGTCGCGTTAGCGACTGACTTCAACCCGGGTAGCTCGATGACCCAGAACCTGCTGCTCATGGTGGCGTTTGGATGTTGTTTGTTGGGTCTCACCGTCGGCGAAGCGCTGCGGGCGGTGACTCGCGGAGGGGCGTTGGCACTCCGGCGTATGGATCGCGGCATACTGATGCCCGGCGCCGTGGGGGATGTCGCGCTGTTCGAAGTGCCAGATTATCGCCACTTGGCATACCACTATGGGATGAGTCATTGCGTGGTCACTATCAAGGGTGGGGAAGTCATCTGGCGGCGCGCCGGGGGCGGATCCAGATTTCCAACATGAGCGCCATCTGGAAGGACAAACGCGATCGCCCCTCGCGCCATCCGGACGCCGATGCGGCGATCGCCGAGTATCTCGAGCAGTTGCGGCAGGCGGACATTAGCGGGACCCGCCCTCCGGCCGGGGCTTTGAACGGCCTCGGAGATGCTCACCTCGACACCGACGACGTCGCCTCGGCGGTTGAGTACTACCGCCAGGCCGCCGAGGCGTACGCCGAGGACGGTCGCCTGGAGCACGCAATTGCATGTTGTCAGAAGATCCGCCGCTATGCACCCGACGACCTCCAGGCGGGGTTGCTTCTAGGTCGCTACTACGGGGCCAAAGGGTTGGTAGCTGACGCGCTGATCGAGCTCAAGAACCTCGTCGAGCGACAAAAAGGTGCGGGCAACATGAGGTTGGCGTTGGAAGGGATGCGCGAAATCGTGACGCTTGAGCCCGATCATCCCGAACATCGCGAGCGATTGGCCGATCTGAGCTTGGCCGATGGCGACCCCGTGACCGCAAGCGAGGCGCTAGCGGCGGCGCTCGAGCGATACGAGACGGCCGGTGAGGAGGCCGCCGCCCACCGCGTTCGACGGCGGCTTGAGGATCTGAAACAGGCCGGTGCGTTCGTCGCTCCAGAGGCACCGCCAGGCCCGGTCAAGCCCCCACCGCAAGCCAAGGGGTTGAGAGCTGAGGCCGAGCAGTATCGCTCGGAAGGACATTGGATTGAAGCGATCGAGACCTACCGCCGGTTGTCCGAGAGCGGCCAGATCAGGGGCTCGGACTTTGACGCGTGGTCGGAGTGCGCCCGACAGAGCGGTCGTGCGGCGAACGTCCTTGAGTCGCTGTCTGCAGCTTCGCGTTGGCACCTCGACGCCGGCAATACCGAGGCCGCCCGGCGCTCGGCGGAAGAGATGCTGCTGATCGATCCCACCAACGAAACCGCCGCCGAGATCCTCCAGTGGGTTGGGGAAGATCGCTCCCCACAGTAGCTTCTGACCGCACATGACTGGTGTAGAAAAAACCGCATCCCGTGCGCGGGGAGAAGAGTTTCTCGAGCGATTGGAGACTGGCGTGCTGGTCGCGGATGGAGCGATGGGCACGCAGATCTACGAGCGAGGGGTGTTCATCAACCAGTGTTTTGACGCGCTTTCGCTCAGCCGCCCGGACATGATTCAGAAAGTCCACGCCGCGTACGTTGAAGCCGGCGCCGATCTGCTGGAGACCAATACCTTCGGTGCCAACCGGGCCCGGCTGCTGGGTCACGGGCTCGAAGATCGGGTCGTCGAGATCAACCAGGCCGGTGTGCGGCTGGCTCGGGAAGCCAGCCAGAATCGGGCGTTCGTCGGGGGGTCGATCGGCCCGATCGGCGTAAGGGGCCAAGTCGCTGGCGACTACAGCAGCGATGACATGCGGGCGATTTTCGCAGAACAGGTCCAGGCGCTGCTCGAGGCGGATGTTGACTTGTTGGTCGTCGAGACGATCTCCGCGATCAACGAGATGGAGGCCGCGTTGGCGGCGATTCGTGGGCTCGATGGCGACGTGCCGGTGGTGGCGCTGATGACGTTTGGGGAGGATGGTCGCATCGAGTCGGGCCAGTCGCCGGAGGAGCTCGTGGGCCGACTGCTGGCCGCCGGTGCCGATCTAGTGGGTGCCAACTGTAGCGTTGGTCCCAAACCGATGCTCGACTGCGTGGTCCGGATGCAGGACGGGCAATCGGTCAAGCTGGCGGCGATGCCCAACGCAGGGCTGCCACAATCCGTCGAGGGCCGGTTGATGTACATGGCGAGCCCCGAGTACTTCGGCAAATACGCCAACCGATTCGTTCGTGCCGGGGTCCGGTTGCTCGGCGGGTGCTGCGGGACAACCCCTGCTCACGTCCGGCAGATGAAGCTCGCAGTTTCGGGGTTTGTGCCCGGTGCGCGGACGATCGAAGCGGTCGAGCTGTTGGAGGAGCCAACCGGACCCGGACCATTACCGGTCGAAACCGCTCGCAAGTCTCGATTGGCGAAACTGTTGGTCGAGAACGAGAAGTTTGTCACTTCGGTCGAGCTGACGCCGCCGATGAGCGCCGATCTGGTGCCGGTTATCGGTGCGGTGACTGAGCTGGAGGCAGCTGGCGTCGACGCCGTCAACATCCCCGAGTACTCCCGCATCTCACCGCGCGTGACCCCGCTGGCGATCGCCCGCGTTCTCCAGGAGCGTGTCGGCATCGAGACGATCATTCACTACTGCTGTCGGGACAGGAACTTGTACGGTATGCAGGCCGATCTCATGGCGGCTCGCGCGATGGATGTCCGTAACGTATTGATCATCACCGGTGATCCACCAAAGGCGGGGGAATACGCGGTGCCAACCGCGGTGTTCGACGTTGACTCGATCGGGCTGGTGCGAGTGGCGCGGGGGTTGAGTCGCGGCGTCGACGCGGCCGGCAAGCCGACCGGTATCCCGCTCGACCTGCATCTCGGTGTGGGCGTCAACCCGGGCGCGATCGATCTGGAGCACGAGCTGGAGCGCTTCGAGCGCAAAGTCGCGGCGGGGGCCGAGTTCGCGATGTCGCAGCCGGTCTTCGATCCACGTCATTTGGAGCGGTTTATAGAACAGCTGGGTCGATGCCCGATCCCGATCCTGGTCGGGATACTGCCGTTGTTCTCGTTTCGGAACGCTGAGTTTCTTCACAACGAGGTTCCCGGGATGAACATCCCCGAGCTGATCCGCGAGCGCATGCGAGCTTCACGGAGCCGTGAAGATGGCATGGCCGAAGGTGTGGCCATCGCTCGCGAAGCGTTGGACGGCGTGCGCACCATGGCCGGCGTCGGTGGGGTGTACCTGATGCCTCCGTTCGGTCGATACGAGTTGGCACTCGAGGTGTTGGACGGGCTCCTCTGAGTCGGTGAGCGTCGACCTGCACACACATACGACCGTGTCCGATGGCGAGTGCTCGCCAGCCGACTTGGTGGCGGCGGCTACGGATGTGGGGCTGACCGTGATCGCGGTGACCGATCACGACGCGGTGGCGGCGATACCGCTCGCCCGCGCCGCTGCTCCGCCCGGCTTGGAGGTGCTGGCGGGGACCGAGCTCACCTGCCAGGTCGGTGGTCGTGAGGCCCACATCCTGGCGTACGGCTTCGATCTGGAAGAGCCAAATTTCACCGCCGCGCTGGTGCACTTCGCGCGGGAACGCGAACAGCGGGCAGCGCAGATCGTCGAACGGCTGAAAAACCTCGGGCTCGACATCGAAATGTCAGACGTCGAGGCTGAGAGTCGGACCGGTACGATCGCCCGGCCGCACGTGGCGATGGCACTGGTACGGCGGGGCCATGCGGCGTCGGTCGACGAGGCCTTCCAACGCTACTTGGGCTGCCACCGACCGGCCTTTGTGGCCAAGGCGGCGCTCGAGCCGGCGGTGGCGTTCGATCTGGTCCGCGCCGCAGGCGGCGTGTCCGTTCTGGCCCACCCGGGCACGTTTAGGCGGGACGACTTGATCCCGCTCTTGATCGAGGCGGGCCTGGATGGGATCGAGGCCCGACACACCGAGCACTCGGCGGCGAATACCCGACACTACGAGCAAATGGCGGCATCACTGGGACTGTTGGTGACTGGGGGATCAGACTTTCATGGTACGCCGGGCCATCACGGTCGGCTGGGAAGGCCGACGGTTCCGTACGCCTGGTACGAGGCTCTCATTGCCCACATACAGAAGCGGCGTTAAGCTGGCGAACATGCGTCGCGGCGCCGCTCAGCAAGAAGTAGACCGCACCCGACCGTCGCTGACCGCGATTCAGGGACTCGTCCACGACGTGTTGGACGACGTGCTCGCCCACATGGGCGCGGTTCTGGAAGCCGACGTCCCGTTCATCAATGAGGTTTCGTTCCACCTGCAGCGGGTGCGCGGGAAGCTGTTCCGCCCCGTCCTGTTGGCGCTCGCCAATCGTGTCGAGGAAAAACCGGACAACCGTGAGGTAGCTCTCGGTGCGGTGATCGAGATCATCCATATGGCGACGTTGGTCCATGACGACTCGATCGATCGGTCGTCGATGCGGCGTGGACGACCTACGCTCAACAGCCGGTGGGGTCACAAGGTGTCGGTCATCATGGGTGACTACCTGTACTCGCGAGCTATGAGCGAGATCACTCGCATCGGTGATCTAGAGCTCATCGGGTTGGCTGCCCGGGTGACAAACGATCTCACGATCGGGGAGATGGTCGAGATCGCGCACCACGGCCAACTGGTTGAGGATCCGCGGCAGTACTTTTTCTTGATCGAGAAGAAAACCGCCAGCCTGATCTCGACGGCTTGTGAGATGGGCGCGGCGATCGGCGCGCCTGAGCAGCGCGAGCCTCTCAAGGAGTACGGGCGTCGGCTCGGGATGGCATTTCAGTTGATTGATGATCTGATGGACTACGGTGGGGAGCAGGCGGTCATGGGGAAGCCGGTCGGGACAGATTTGCGCGAGGGGCAGGTCACGTTCCCGCTGCTGGCCGTGCTGCCGCACTTGTCGCCGGCCGAAAGGCGTGCTGTAAACGTGGTCTTCGAGCCACAGGAACACGCCACCCCAGACGACATCCAACGCGTCGTCGAGCTCGTGCGCGATCGGGGTGGCATCGAGGCCACCCGTCGCATCGCCCGCGAGTACGCTGATCGAGCACGTGAGGCGCTTGATGGGCTGCCGGCGACCCCGTCGCGCGAGGTCATGGATGCCGCCGTCGACTATGTGCTGGCTCGGGATCGATAGCGACGTGCGTCTAGCTTCTACCGGCCCTCCGGAGTAGGAGCCTCTGTGCACCGAAAGAACTTCAAGGTATACACGGTGATTCTCACCTCGGGATTACTAGCTGGTACTCTGGTCGGGGAGTTGCTGGCTCGATTCCTCCCTGATGGGGTGGCCAAGGGTTTCTTCACGACGTCGCTTAACGGCGTATTCGGGCCGTTATCGATCGACCTGGCGGCAGTCGCGCTCACACTGGGGCCGCTGACCATATCAGTTAATATTATGAGCCTGGTGGGGGTCGCTAGTGCGGCCTATCTTTACCGGGCGTTCTTCTAGCCGGCGAGCGCAACCGTCGGATACGTGGAGGGAGAGTCATGTTTGGATCGATCGGAATGCAAGAGATCGTACTCATCCTCTTTATCTTGTTGCTGCTTTTTGGAGCTAAGCGGTTGCCGGAGCTAGGTGAGTCTTTGGGCAAGGGCATCCGCGAATTCAAACGCGGAGTGAGCGAGATCAAGGAGGATATCGACTCCGACGACCAGCCAAAGGGCGGCGAGTAGCTAGGTCGTCCCCAGGATCTGAGCCCGGTTGTCTTCGACCCTGGCGCGTTCCCGGAGATCGTCGAACCAGGTCTCGAAGACTTCCCGCATCTTGCCGACGCGGAGCTGACTAAGCAGCGATTCGCGCTCCCGTGCGAACGCTTCGGAATCGTACGGTTGCTTCTCCAACAAGCGGATGAAATAGAGACCCCGCGTTGCCTCGATCGGGCCGGCGAGCTGCCCCTGTGCGAGCCCGAACGCCGCTCCGGCCACTGCGGTGCCACTTCCTATCCCGGTTATGTTGTTCATCCGGGTGAAGGAGTTGGACGCTCCGACCTCCAATCCGAACTGTCGAGCTGCCCCATCGAGCCCACCGCCTTGTACCGTGGCCTGGATCCGCGGCACCATCTCTCTGACGGCTGCCTGCTTCTTCTCGTGGATCAGATCGTTGCGCAGCGATTGCTCGACCTGCTCCAGAGCGACGTAGCCGGCCGGATAGCGGTCGTCCACCCGCAGAACATAGAACGCACCGCCGCGTTCGAGGGCGCCGCTTACGGCCCCGGTGTCGTTGGCGAACGCGAACTCGGCGAGTTCGCGGGCGGGACCGATGCCCGGGATGACCAGACCGTTCTCGAACAGCGGCGATTGGGTTGGTTCGACACCGTGTACGGCGGCGACTGCTGAGAAGTCAGCCCCATCCGTGCTGGCATCCTGGGCGAACGCGCGAGCTGCTTCCCGAGCCGAATCTCTCGCCGATGTTGAAGGCTCGATCTGCAACAGGATGTGACGGGCTCGAAGCCGTGTGTCGCCGTCCTCGTTCAACCGGTCCTCGAGCTTGATGATGTGGTATCCGAATTCGGTCAGCACGGCGGCGGAAACCTGGCCCTTTTCGAGACCCTCCACCACACGCTGAAAAGCCGGCGCCATCGAGGTCGGCGCGAACCAACCCAACTCGCCACCGTTATCGCGAGTCAAGACATCGTCAGAGTGGGCGCGAACGAGCGCGGCGAAATCCGCGTCCGGCTGCCCCGCTACACGAGCCAAGCTGTCGGCACGGCTCTTTACAGCCGCCGAGTCGGCGGCTGTAACCTCCGGTCGATAGCTGACGTGCCGAATCCTGGCGCTCGGGTCGCGGTAGTATTGCTCGCGGTTCGCTTCATAGGCTTGCCGAATCTCGTCTGCGGTGACGCTGATCTCATCGTCGCTGACCAACCGATCGGGATCCAAAAACAGGTACTGAATGCGAGCTCGTTCGTTCTGTGATCGATACGTCTCGAGCAGCTCGGCGTCGGTCACCGTTACGCCGGCGACAACCTGCTCCTGCAGTTTTTGCAGCGGCAAGTTGACTCTCAGTTGTGCTTCGTACTCGGCCCAAGTCGGTGCCAGCGCGGGGTCCGCCAACGCGCGTTGGTACTTCTGCATGTCGAACTGCCCGTCTGTCTGGAAAGCCGGGAGATTGATCACGTCTCGCGGCGGGTTGCTGCGAATGAACTCGATGAGCTCCGTGTCGGTCACGCTGATGTCGCGGTTCGCGGCCTCGCGCTGCAGCAGTGCGAAATCGACGACGGCATCCCACGCCTCTTCCTCTAGCTGACTCTGCTGCTCTGTGGACAGGTCGCCATCGGGGGCCCGCTGCTGAGCCTGTTCGTAAAGTAACCGGTACTGCCGCTGGTATTCGTCGATCGAGATCTCGGCACCGTTCACTGAGCCCAGTTGGTTTGGCACTCCACCACCGGCTCCCCGGCCCGAGAAGTCCATTCCCCATTCGAAGACCATCAAGCCGACGAAGGAGATAGAAACCAGGATCATGATGATCTTGGTCGAATCGCGAAGCTGTTTCATCATGTGAGGTATCGTCCTCAAAAAGGCGGAGTCAGAAACAAGGAGTCAGAAACAAATTGCAAATATCAAGAATACCGCCGCCTGGTTACCGCGTCGAGGAGGCTGGCGGTCGTTGCATGGCGGATACCCGCTCCGTATACTGCTGTTCCGCATGGTTACGCGGCCGACCGAAGACCCTCCCGAAGGGGACCTCGCCACGACGACGCTGGCTGAGATCTACGAGCAACAAGGCTTGTATGAGCGCGCCGTGGCGATCTACCAGCGGCTCGCGACCCGAGCGCCGCAGGACTCGGAGGTAGCGGAACGAATCGAGGCGCTGATGGCAAAGATCGAGCTTAATAGGGACGCCGATGAGCGATCCGACACCTCACTGGTGATCGAATCGGTCGGTGAGCCCGAGCAATCGCCGTCGGCGGAGCTAGCCGAGGCGATCGAGGAGGATCCGGAATTCGAGCAGTGGCTCGGTCGCCGCTAGAGACGCAGAGCAAGCCACTGTCTACACCGGCTGTCCGGCGGAACGCATTACGCTCCCGGCTCGAACCCATCGCGGCCTCCGCGATGCTCGTCACCAGTCTCCCCGACATACGCTACTTGAGCGCTTTCTCTGGCTCATCAGGGGTGCTCATCGTGACCGCCGAGGGTCAGGATATTCTGCTGACCGATTTCCGCTACGCGTGCCAAGTTCGCGAGGAGGTCGATCCCGGGATCGAAACCGAGATACACAATGAAAGTGCGTTATCCGCTGCCAGAAAGCGGCTGGCTCGGGAGAACCATGCCAAGGTGGCCTTTGAGAGCCGGTACATGACCGTCGCCGAGTGGACCAATTGGAAATCTGAGGGCGGGCCCCCGCTGGAGGCCACCACCGAGTGGGTGGTGGAGCTCAGGATGAAAAAGTCCGAGTCGGAGTTGGCAGCGCTGAGACGAGCCGCTGGGGTGGCGGACCGGGCGCTGGCCGAGGTTCTGGACACGATCCAGTCGGGTGTGACCGAGCTCGAGCTGGCGTCGCATCTCGACAGGGCGGTGATCGAGCACGGCGGCGAGCGGTCGGCGTTCGAGACGATCGTGCAGTTCGGTGATCACTCGGCGCGGCCCCATGCGCGGCCGAGTCGACGGCAGTTGACCCGGGGCGAAGTTGTCTTGTTCGATTTTGGAGCCATCGTGGATGGGTACGCCAGCGACATGTCACGCACCGTAGCCTTTGGAAAGCCCGACCCGGAGCTAGCGACGGTCTACGCGATCGTGCTTAAAGCTCAAGAAGCCGCGATGGATGGATTCCATGTAGGACTGGCAGGCCGCTACGCCGTTGCGCTCGGACGTGACGTCATCGAGGCGGCCGGATATGGACCCCAGTTTGGACATTCGCTCGGTCACGGCATCGGGCTCGAGGTGCACGAACCGCCCGGGATCTCGCGCCGCAGCGAGCACCGGCTGGAAGCCGATACGGTGGTGAGTGTCGAACCCGGCATTTATATTGAAGGGCTAGGCGGCGTGCGCATTGAGGACGTCGTACGCGTGGGTTCTTCGGCGATCGAGGTTTTGACGAGCGCACCCAAAGACGAGTTCATCATTCTCTAGCTTACCCCTTTCTCAGACATGGCAACTACCGCAGATTTTCGCAACGGCATGGTGCTCAAGATCGATGGCGACCTGTGGCAGGTCACGTTCTTTCAGCACGTCAAACCCGGCAAAGGCGGTGCCTTCGTGCGTACCAAGCTAAAGCGGGTTGATACCGGCCGGGTCGTCGACCGGACCTTTCGCGCCGGTGAGCGGGTTGAGGAGGCGAGACTTGAGCGACGTCGTATGCAGTATCTCTACTCAAGCGATCATCATGCGCATTTCATGGATTCAGAAACGTATGATCAGCACGCTGTCAGTGAGAATCTGCTCGACGACCAGAAGTCGTTCTTGATGGAGAACACCGTTTGCGACGTGCTAATGCACGAGGGCGGGGTCATCGGCGTCGAGCTCCCCAACTTTATCGAGGCTGAGGTAGTCGAAACGGAGCCTGGTGTACGTGGCGATACGGCCACCGGCGGCACGAAACCCGCTCGGTTGGAGACCGGCGCTGTCATTCAGGTACCCCTGTTTGTCAATCGCGGCCAGAAGGTCCGGATCGACACGCGGAGTCGTGAATACCTGGAGCGAGTTCCATGAAAAAGGAGAAGCTCCTGAAACTGATTCGACTCGTGGAGGAAAGTGACATCGACGAGCTCGAGATTCGTCGCTGGGGCCATGCGGTTCGGATCGTCAAGAACCACCGAGCCGGACAGAGCAGCGACGTCCAGGTTCACACCGTCGGCTCGGCCCCGGCTGCAGCGCAGACGAGCGGTGCTCCAAGCGTCGAGGGTGACTCTCCTGTGAGGACCGCCCACCAAGTCACGTCACCAATGGTCGGGACCTTCTATCGCTCGCCGGCGCCCGAGGCTCCGATGTTCGTTGAGGTCGGCGATTCCGTTCGGCCGGGGCAAACGCTCTGTATTCTCGAGGCCATGAAGCTCATGAACGAGCTCGAAGCCGAGGTCGGAGGCGTGATTCGAAAGATTCTCGTCGAGAACGGCCATCCGGTCGAGTACGGTCAAGTTCTCTTCGAGATCGACACGGCCTAATTGCCTACCAAAGTCCTGATCGCGAACCGGGGGGAGATCGCCCTCCGGATCATCCGCGCCTGTAAGCTGCTGGGACTCAAGTCGGTAGCGGTGCATTCCGATGCCGATGACGATGCCCTCCACGTACGGTTCGCCGACGAGGCGGTGTGCGTCGGTCCCGGCCCGGCGGCGCAATCGTACCTGAACATCCCACGCTTGATCGCAGCTGCTGAGATCACCGGCGCCGACGCGGTCCATCCAGGGTACGGCTTTCTCGCTGAGAACGCAGAGTTTGCGGAGATCTGCCGCGACTCGCAGTTGTTGTTCATTGGTCCCTCCCCCGAGCAGATCCGGCAGATGGGCGATAAGACCGAAGCCCGGAGGGTCATGGCGGCCGCCGGTGTGCCGGTCGTGCCTGGATCGCCGGACCTGATGAACGACCCCGAGCGGGCGCTGAGCGCGGCCCGAGAGGTCGGCTATCCGGTCCTGATCAAGGCGACCGCTGGGGGTGGGGGAAAGGGGATGCGGGTAGCAGGTGACGCGGCCGAATTCGAGCGCGTGCTGCCGCAAGCTCAACGCGAGGCGGAAGCCAGCTTTGGGGACGGACGATTGTACATTGAGAAGTACCTTCACCAACCGAGACACGTAGAGATTCAAGTCCTGGGTGATCGGCATGGCAACCTGGTGCATCTGGGTGAGCGAGATTGTTCGGCTCAGCGCAGGCACCAGAAGTTGCTCGAGGAGGCTCCGTCGCCCGCTGTGGATGAGACCCTGCGGGCGCGGATGGGAGAAGCCGCCGTGCAGGGCGCGAAGCGTATCGACTATGTCGGTGTCGGGACGGTCGAGTTCCTGCTAACCGACAGCGGCGAGTTCTACTTCATGGAGATGAACACTCGGATTCAGGTCGAGCACCCGGTCACGGAAATGCTCACCGGGGTGGATCTGGTGATCGAGCAAATCCGGACGGCCGCCGGCGAGCGGATCGAGCTTCGTCAAGACGAGATCGAATTCCGGGGCCACGCAATCGAATGTCGAATCAACGCTGAGGATCCAGATCGAGAGTTCATGCCATCGCCGGGTACGATCACCAGCTTTCACCAGCCAGGTGGACCCGGTGTCAGGGTGGACACGGCCGCCTACCAATCGTACCGCATCCCACCTCACTACGACTCCTTGATCGCCAAGTTGCTGACCCATGGTGCCGATCGTGATCAGGCGATCGCGCGCATGCGTGTCGCGCTCGAGGAATTCGTGATCGAGGGCGTTCAAACCACTATTCCACTCCATCAGCGGCTCATCGAGGAGCCCACATTCACCGACGGCGAGCTACACACGCGGTTCGTCGAGGAGTGGTTGAGCGCGCCGGCGCCGGCGTAGCGGGCGGAAGTGGTACGACGCCGCAAGAAATCGAGGACCATGCGCTTGCGCGGCGAGGTCCTAGGCCTGCTGATGGCCGCGACTGGTGTGTTCGTGCTGGTGGCGTTGTGGCCGTACGATCCGTCCGCTGAGCGCACGCTGACAACGCTCAACCGGGTCGGCATCGTGGGTGCCTACAGCACGTACTACTTGTACCGCGTCTTCGGGTACGGCGCGCTGTTGATCGGCGGGCTGTTGCTGGTGTGGGGTGGGTCGCTGTTCTTCGGGCGTGCAAGCCGCCGCACGGCGGCGATGTCAGCCGTCGCCGTCGCCGTAGTGATCGTTGGCTTGGCGCTGGTGGGCGTTGTCAGCGCCTGGCAGGGGGGGCCGGCCGGATCGACGCGGGCCGGCTGGGTTGGCAATGCCGCCGCGGCGGTGTTGGTCGACCTAGTTGGTGTGACCGGAGCGTTTCTGGTGTGCACGGTGGCGCTGGCGCTGCTCGTGGTGGTTGTTTTTCGAGTCTCGTTGGCGGGTGGAGTCGAGACCGGAGTCGAGATCGGACGTGCCGGGGGTCGTCAGGCACGCGCCGGGATTGAGGCGCTGGGTGACACCGTGTCGCGCTGGCGAGAAGAACGCTCGATCGCGACCGAGGAGGCGCCGGCACTAGAGATCGAAACCGACGCCGATCCCGCCCGTGAGCCTGCGGCCAAGCCGCGCGAAGCTGTACACCCGATCTCCCCACTAGCGACCGAGAAGCGCGCCCGCCCGGCAGGTGAGAAAGTGGTCGCCGCCGGGCCAGTGATAGAGCCCGAAGGGTTCTTGCCGCCGATCGACCTGTTGGCAGTGTCACAGGACGGTGGCACCGAGCGGAGCCACGACGACCTCGAAGCGATGGGTCAGCTGGTGGTCGAGAAGCTCCACTCGTTCAACGTCGAGGGCGAGGTCGTGGCGATCCATTCGGGACCTGTTCTCACACGGTTCGAAATCAAGCCCGCGCCGGGAGTCAAGGTCAATCGGATTGCGAACCTCTCCAACGATCTGGCGTTGGCGATGCGCGCCCAACGCATCCGGATCGTAGCTCCCATCCCCGGCCGCGGCGCGGTCGGCATTGAGGTTCCCAACCCCGAGCCAAGGGTAGTCACAATCCGGGAGATGTTGGAGTCCGACGCGTGGAACCAGTTTCGTGGCCGACTGCCCTTGGTGCTCGGGCGCGAGATCGCCGGAGCGCCGGTGGTGACCGATCTCGCGCGGATGCCTCACCTGCTAATTGCGGGCGCGACAGGGTCAGGAAAATCGGTCTGCATCAACGCGCTCGTGACGAGCTTGCTGTATCGCTACGGACCCGACGAGGTACGGCTCATCATGATCGATCCCAAGATGCTCGAGCTCATCACCTACAACGACATCCCGCATCTTCTACACCCGGTCGTCGTGGAGCATCGGCAGTCTGCCAAGGCGCTCAAGTGGACGGTGGCGGAGATGGAACGTCGCTACCGGTTGTTGGCCGCAAACGGGGTCCGCAGTCTGGACGACTACAACAGCCGCGCCCGCCGAGGCGACGACCTGCGCGGCATCGACGATGACGATGGACCTTCGAATCCGCTACCGTTCATCGTCGTCATCATCGATGAGTTGGCCGACCTCATGTTGACCGTTCAGAACGAGATCGAAGAGCCGCTGGCTCGGTTGGCCCAGATGGCGCGGGCGGTGGGCGTTCATCTCGTGCTGGCTACCCAGCGACCTTCGGTCAACGTCATCACCGGTGTCATAAAAGCGAATTTCCCGTCTCGTATCTCGTTTCAGGTGTCTTCGAAGATCGACAGCCGCACGATCCTTGATGCGAACGGCGCGGAGCAACTGCTCGGAGAAGGAGACATGCTCTACCTGCCGGCCGATCGCGCCGAACCGGTGCGGATCCAGGGGGCGTTCGTTTCGACCGAGGAGACATCGAGAATCGTCGAGTATTTGCGCGCCGCAGGTGAGGCGCTTGGGGCCGATAAGATCGCCCCCCAGGTCGACATCATAGCCGAGGCCTCGGAGCTCGAGATGGCTGCCCTCGACGAGCGGGACGAGTTGTTCCTGGCGGCCGCGAGGATCGTCGTCGACTATGAGCAGGGCTCCACCAGCCTGTTGCAGCGCCGGCTGAAGGTCGGTTACTCGCGCGCAGCGCGGATCCTGGATCAACTAGAGCAAGCCAACATCGTTGGCCCGCCAGACGGCACGAAACCGAGGCGAGTCCTGGTGACCGTGGAGGATCTGGAACCGATTGAGCGCGACACCGCCTAGAGGCCCCGAGGTTCTGCAATGAGCATCGAGTGGTATCAGCGCAGCACGTTGACGCTCAGCCAGTGATACCAGCGGCGGAGACCCTCCAGCAACGCATCGGAGATCGCTCGGCCGTTGTAGGCGTGATCGGCTTGGGCTACGTCGGTCTGCCGCTGTCGCTGACGTTCGCCGAACAAGGGTTTACCGTGCTCGGCTTCGATGTCGACAACGACAAGATCGAACAGCTCAAACGCGGCCAGAGCTACATTGGCCATTTGGATGAGAGTCGCATCGAGGCGGCGATAAAGCAGCGTCAATTCACGCCCACTGCCGACTTCGAACGATTGTCCGAGCCCGATGCGCTGTTGATCTGCGTGCCGACGCCTCTGACGCCGGATCGGGAGCCTGACATGCAGTTTATCGTCGGGACGGCGGAGCGAATCGTGACTCGGTTGAGGCCGGGCCAGCTGGTGGTGTTGGAATCGACGACGTATCCGGGTACGACCGACGAGTTACTCCGCGCCAAGCTTGAGGAATCCGGTCTGATCTTGGGACGCGATTTTTTTCTGGCCTTCTCGCCGGAGCGAGAGAATCCGGGTAGCACGGAATTCACCACTCGTACGATACCCAAAGTCGTGGGTGGGGTGGATCAGGTTTCCGGCGATTTGGCTGAATCGCTCTACGATCAGGTCGTAGTATCTACCGTTCGTGTTTCATCGGCGCGGGTAGCCGAGGCTACGAAGCTCGCCGAGAACGTCTTTCGGGCCGTCAACATCGCCTTTGTCAATGAGCTGAAGGTGATTCTCCGGGAGATGGACATCGATGTTTGGGAGGTACTCGACGCGGCGTCCACCAAGCCGTTCGGTTTTATGCGCTTCGATCCGGGACCGGGGTGGGGTGGCCATTGTATCCCGATCGACCCCTACTATCTGGCGTGGAAGGCGGATCAACTCGGCCAGCGCGCGCGGTTTGTCGAGCTCGCCGGAGAGGTCAACCGGCGGATGCCGGAGTTCGTGGTCGAGCGCTCAGCCGAGGCGCTCGCCGCTCAGGGGAAGCAAGTCGAAGGCAGCCGAGTGTTGATCGTGGGATTGGCGTTCAAGCCCAATGTGGCTGACGATCGGGAGTCACCGAGTTACCGGCTGATGGAAGAGTTCGAGCGCCAGGGCGCCGAGGTCGGGTATTTCGATCCTCATATTCCGGTCATCCGCGCCGGCCGTCAGCATGCGAAATGGGCAGGAATGAAATCGATTGAACTGAACCAAAAAACGGTCGAGAGGTTCGATCTAGCGGTCATTGCAACCGATCACGACCGGGTCGACTATCGCGCATTGGCTCGGTGGGCACCAGCGATCGTTGACACCCGCAACGCCGTCCCCCGAGACGTGGAACTGGAGGACCGGGTTTGGCCGGCGTGAGCGAGCAATTTGACAGTACTAAAACCGCTCGGTTAGACTACCCCAACAAATCTTCGGAGCTCGATCGATCTCTTTACACTTCCTTGCGGATGAGTGCATGAACAGGCCTATACCGCTCGAAACTCTGCTTCCCGATAAAAGTCGCGCAAAACATCCCCCCCACGAGGTGGAGTCGCGAAACGGCGCCGATCGGGTCATCGAGATCCCGATCGGTCCGCCGGTGTCCGTTGACGATTACCTGGCCGACGATCGCCGGCCTCGATGGGGCAAGAAGTATCGCCTCGTCAAGGCCTACGCCACTGGCCAGCCGGTTTGGGTGACGTGGCAAGTCACGTACAACTGCAACTATGGGTGCTCTTTCTGTACTTATTGGCAGAACGACTTCAAGCCGCACGAGGAGTGCTCGCTCGAGGATTTCGTCATTGGAGCCGAGAAGCTGTCGAGCCTGGGGTCGCTGATCGTCTCGCTGGCCGGTGGTGAGCCGATGCTCAGGCGCGACATTCACACCATCATAGAGGTCCTGTCGCGCGACCATTTTCCGTATCTGACGACCTCGGGATCGGGTATGACGCCCAAACGAGCTCGCCAGCTATGGGAAGCCGGCTTGTGGGGTTGTTCGGTGTCGATCGACTACGCGGACCCGGACGAGCACGCCCGGCACCGCGGGGTCAAGTTCGCGTTCGAGCGGGCCGTCAAGGCGATCGAACAACTCCGCGACAATCGCGCCGATCGTTCCTACCAGCGGGTTCAAATCATCTCGGTGCTTACCGACGACAACCTGGATCAAATGCCGGCGCTATGTGAGTTGGCTCGCGAACTGGGAGTCTATTGGCAAGTGCAGCCCTATTCGGTCATGAAAACGGGAAACGAAGACCAACGTCATCTTGGCGGCGCCACCGAGCTGCTGCTCGACCTAAAGCAGCGCTATCCGGAAACGTTTCACGCCAACAAGATGTACCTGGAAAAGTTCGATGAGGCCGCAAACGATGGGATCGAGGGTTGCATCGCCGGAAAGGCGATGTTCAACGTTGACAACCAGATGGTCGTTTCTAAGTGCGTCGAGTTCAATGCCAGCGAGCCGTGCGGGAACCTGCGCACCGACGACATCGGCGACGTGCTGGACGGGCTCCACGAAGCCCACGCCAAGAACACCTGCACGGCGTGTTGGTATTCGTGCCGTGGCGAAACTGAGGTGCTCTACACCGCCCGCGGATTCGCTCATTCGTTGCCAAGCCTGCTATGGCAGAGTCGGGGGGCTCAGGCTTAGTTGGGTTGTGGGGGGGATCTCTGGGCTTTACAGCAAGGTTAGCGATAGCTAACATAAACAGGATTGACCAGAAACAGGATTGACCAGATTCAAAACTGAGTTCATCCTTCACCGGATGGAGGAGGACCTTGATGATCAAGGTGAATACGCAAGTCGCCGACCAGGCCACCGACGCCCAACGCCAGGCGCTCGAAGCGGCCGGCGTGGGTAGCAACGGCAGCGGGGCTGCCGACGAGTTCGATACGAGCTCGTTCACGGTTCCCGATCGGCACCTAGATCCACGCGGGAACGTCAACGTCGGAGTCGGCAAGCGACTCGCGAAGACATTCGACTGGGGGGTTACGAAGGTCGCCTCAGTGCTCTTCCGTGGAATTCAGCTCTTCAATCAATACCGGCCGAACCCCTCGTTTACACCCAAGTGGTCGGACAAACCACTGCTCAAGTCGTGGGAGAAATCCAAGCCCAAGTTGGGCTGGCCGCGGGAAACGGACTCGTTGTGCCCAAAGTGCGTCGTCGAGGCGCGCCAGCGGATCATCGATGGCAAAGAGGATTACACCGTCCTGATCAACGAGAAGGTGGGCGAGATCAAGGCCCAGGTGGTGGAGCGGGATGGCCAAATATGGATGGTCAAAGAGTGTCCAGATCACGGTCGTTTCGAGGACTTGATGGCGATCGACTCGGAGTTCCTCGAGTGGATCGAGTCAAACTTCCCGGGGCGTGACTTACGGACTCACAACGACGGCGACCTCCACGACCACGGCAGCTCAACGATCAAGCATGGTCGCGGCGCGGTGATGACGGTCGATCTCACAAACCGCTGCAACATGATGTGCGATCCGTGTTTCATGGACGCCAACCAGGTTGGTTTCGTGCACGAGCTGGAGTGGGAAGAGATCCAGGCGCTTCTCGACAACGCACTGAAGATCAAGCCGCGCCGCCAGATGTCGGTTCAGTTCTCGGGTGGCGAGCCCACGCTCTCCCCGCATTTCATGCGGGCGGTCAAGTACTGCCGCGAGATCGGCTACAACTCGGTGCAAGCGGCGACTAACGGCATCGAGTTCGCAAAGAGCTTGGAGTTCACGAAGCAAGCTGCTGAAGCAGGGCTGCGGTTTGCCTACTTGCAGTTTGACGGCATCGGCAACGACGCCAACGCCCATCGCAAGGTCGGCAACTTGTTCGACGTTAAGTTGAAGGCGATCGATAACCTGTACGAGGCCGGGGTCCAAGTGATTCTGGTCACGACACTGGTCAACAGTGTGAACAACGATCAGGTCGGGCCGATCATCCGGTTTGCGCTCGATAATCCCAAGAAAATCGCATTTATCGCCTTC
>DAOWHI010000090.1 GCA_030641505.1 Gemmatimonadota bacterium
CACCAATAGGACGATCCAAGCGAGCCCCCATAGGAGAAACTGCACCATCCGGTGTTGCCAATAGAGATAGAAAAACAGCGTCGCCAAAACGGCGAATAGCGCAAGGGTGTGCGGGTCGGCGCTAGCGATCATGGGCAGCCACGTGGAATTGTTAGGCACCTCTCCCACACGCCCCGGCCCGCGGCCTGGGCTTCGGCTTCGGCGGTGGAGATCTCAGCGCGGAATCTCCGCGTGTCCCCAAACGGGAACGCGCACACCCACCCCGACCGAACGAGTTCGACGTTTACGATCGTGTCTTCGCGCTCTAGATAGGCCAGCAATCTGCCGAAGCGATCGCGAGTCTCGCCCGGGTCGAGCCGTATCGTAACGGTCTGGTCGTCGAGTAGGTCGCGATTCAGTCGGGTCGCCTCCGCAGCGCCACATTGTTGGACTGGCACCATCTCGGGGGCATCGATCCCGATGAACCGCACCGTGGTTCCGTCCGAGAGAATCGCGGTGTCACCGTCGATCACGTGATCGATCCGAAAAACCTGGTCTTCGAATCGCTTGCGATCGGTCGATACGGCTCCGCTCGGTCCATCTCCCCCATCGCCCCTGCAGTATTCGATCCCCAAGCCTACGATTACAAGCACCAAGACGATCAATGTTCGCTGCGTCGAGCGGCGCGGGCGCCAGCTGGGACGCTGTTCGCGCTCCTGCCTATGTCCCGATGACTTTGGCATACAGGCTCCGTGCTTCGGTCTCGTCGGTCGTGCCATCGGCGATCAGCCGTCCATCGCGGAACAGGTGCAGGGTTATCCCGTTGCGGCGCGCGCGCAGGAAGTACTCGTTGACTGTGACGTCCCACTCCCGCTCGAGCCGGGCAGCGATCACCGATAGCTGAGGTGGCGGCAGACCTTCACCTGGCAGGAGTTGGATCGCGTCCCTGCCACACAATCGCAGCGCGCCCGATGCCCGGGCTCCCTCGAGGTATTCGAAGTCGCGCTTTCCACACGTCGTGCACTCAGCGCGTGACGGTCCCGTCCGCACCGTCGTGAACTCTCCGGCCCAGGCATCGTAACGCACCAGGCCGTTCAGCAACCGCTCCTCGGCGCCGACTAGAATCTTCAGTATCTCGGTCGTCTGGAGGCCGGCAATCACGGCGGCAGCCGAGCCGAGCACCCCGGCGGTATCACAAGTTGGCAGTGAACCCGGTGGTGGTGGGTTTTCAAACACGCATCTCAAGCACGGTGTTCGACCGGGCACAACCGGCAAGACGAGGCCACCGGTCGCCACCACACCGCCGTACACCCACGGAACGCCTTCGCGAACCGAAAAATCGTTGATCAGGTACCGGGTCTCAAAGTTGTCGGTGCCGTCGCACAGTACGTCCGCATCGGACAAGAGTTGATCGGCGGTGACCGCGTTGAGATCGTCGACGATGCCCTCGATCCGCACGTCCGGATTGACCGCGCGAAGCCCACGCTCGGCGGCTATCGCTTTAGGGATTTCGGCTTCGGCATCGCTGTCGGTGAACAGAACTTGTCGCTGGAGGTTCGACCGCTCGACCAGGTCGCGATCGACGATTGTCAACCAGCCGACTCCGGCTCGCGTCAGTAACTGCGCCTGATGGGAACCCAGCGCGCCGCAACCAACCAGCACCGCGTGGGCGTCTGCAAGGCGCTGCTGCCCCCGAGACCCGATCTCGGGGAGTATCCGTTGCCGCACGTATCGTTCGTGACTCACCAACTGAAGTTACGACCGACAATGCCGCGCGCCACGGACCGGGCTGGAACCTCCAGCCCTCGTTCTATATTCGGGCCCCATGAGCGACACCGAGCGCGTCGTGGTCACCGGCATTGGCGCCGTCAGTCCGAATGGGATCGGCCGGCGGAGTTTCTGGCAGGCGTGCGCGGCCGGTACGAGCGGAACTGGCGCGATCACACAGTTCGACCCGGCGACGATCCCCTGCAAGGTCGCTGGCGAAGTGAACGGGTTTGACGTCGACGCTCACCTGCCACGCCGGCTCGGTCGCTATCACATGCGCGTTGTCGCGATGGCGCTGGCGGCGACCGAAGAAGCGCTGTTGGATGCGCACATCGATCCCGATCGACTCACCACTGACGAACGACAGCGGACCGGCGTGCTGATCGGAACCGGAGCAGCGGGCATCGCGTTCGGCGAGGAACAG
>DAOWHI010000102.1 GCA_030641505.1 Gemmatimonadota bacterium
CGACAGGCAGAACTGGTCCGAGAGTCCGAGGAGTGAGATCGGTGCCCCAGCGGGTCACACAGGTCTGCGTCAAAGATGTGATGAACGCACCGGCAGTGACCGTGCGCGGCGGAACCAGTCTCAAAGAGACGGCTCGTCTCATGCTAGACGAGAGGATTGGGTGCGTGCTCGTCGTCGATGCCGACGGAGAGCTGAAAGGCATTGTCTCCGCACGCGACTTCTGTGCCCGTATGGCGCGGGTGCCGTTCTCCACGCTGGAGCTACCCCAGCTCTTCGGGCATTGGCTCAGCAGTGAAGGCGCGGAGCAGGCATATGCCGGGGCCGGTTCGATGCCGGCGCGGGACATCATGCGCAGTCCTGCCTACGCCGTCAACGAGAGCGATCCGATCGACCGCGTCCTCGAACTCATGCTTCGGCACAACATTGGACACGTGCCCGTTGTGCGACGCAAACAACCGGTGGGTGTCGTCGCTGGTCGCGACCTCCTGAAGCTCATGCTCGACCACATGCACGATGAGGGAGGAAGAGATCCATGTTCGAGATCAAGAGGATTCTAGTGCCAACGGATCTCTCGGTGTGCGCTGAGCACGGAATGCGACAAGCGGTGCTGTGGTGCGAGCGATACGGTGCTGCTCTGCACGTTTTCAATGTCGTCGCGGACACCGAGCCGGGATCCGTCAAAGACAAAGAGGAACGAGCAAGGGTGGCCCTGACGGATCACCTCGAGCAATACGAGCCCCTCGAGTTCAAGACCAAGCTAGAGCTCCGTTTCGGGGGCCCGGCGGCAAAACAGATCGCGCAGTACGTGACCGAAGAGTCGATCGATCTGATCGTCATGGGCACGCATGGAAGAACCGGGCTGTCTGGGCTCTTCATGGGGAGCGTGGCCGAAAACGTGTTACGTGACGCGCCGTGTCCGGTGCTCGTCGTGCCGATGCACGAACGCGAAATGGGCGAAGCACCACCATCGCGTATCCTCGTGCCGGTAGACTTCTCGGACTGGTCGCACAACGCCGTCCATTACGCCAAGGCGATCGCGGAGGCCAACGGCGCCAAGATCCTGCTCCTGCACGTCATCGAGGACGTTGTGCTTCCCGACTTCTACCTCGCTGCCGGTACTGCGTTGTTCTTGCAAGAGCCCGAAATCCGGCGCAAGTCCGAGGAACGCCTAAAGATGATGTTCCGCGGCGCAGGTGGACCCGATGTGCCGATGGAAGCCCATGTCGTCAACGGTCGGGCCGCGCTTGACATCGCTGGATTCGCAGAGGAGAAGGACATCGACTTCATCGTGCTCCCGACGAGTGGACTCAGCGGCATCAACCGATTGCTTATCGGCAGCGTCGCCGAAAAAGTTGTCCGTCGGGCGATGTGCCCGGTGTTGACGCTAAAACCGTTTGGACACCAACTGATCGACATCGCAGCATCGCAATCAAAAACCCCGGCGGAGGTCGCCTCATGACAGACAGTGCCACGACAACGCTTCCACGGCCACAATGGGCGAAGGAGCTCGAGAGCTTCACCGAGCGCAATGCAGGACGGATGACAAACCTGGAGATCGACGAGGCTGACCTCGGGGCCCAGCAGATCCTCACGTGGCAGCTGCGTGGCGTGTCCTACGATCACGCCAATGACGAAGTCGAGATCATGTTTGGGGGCTTTGTCGATCCAGGACAACACATGACCCACGTTATCCGCGGCGTAGTCGAGATCGATCGACTGACATCGAGCAACGGCCAGGACGAGGCGCTTCGAGTAGCCACGGCGCAGGGACAGACGTTGCTGCGACTCTCGATCCACGAGTAAAGAGCAGGTAACGGTATATTGGGACGCTAAGTGTCGATCAGCGTCCTGACGGTACTCCTCTACGCGCTCGCGACCGCGTTGGCGACCGGTCTCGGAGCGCTCCCGTTCGCGCTCGTGCGCCGGCCGGCGAGGGCTTGGCTCGGGATTTCCAACGCGATCGCTGCGGGTCTCATGCTCGCTGCCAGTGCCGGCCTCTTCCGCGAGGGCTTCGCGTACGGCGTGTCGCAGGTCTTGGCGGGGGCCGCGTTTGGCGTCGGGTTCATCCTGCTAACCGGGCGCTGGCTCAAAGACGACCACGGATTCCGGATCGGCAAGTTGCAAGGAGTCCACGCCCGCAAAGCGCTACTGATCGTCGGTGTCATGACCCTCCACTCGGTGACCGAAGGTGTCGGACTGGGGGTGTCGTTTGGTGGTGGCGTCGCGCTGGGTGTCTTCATCACGGTGGCGATCGCCGTTCACAACATCCCCGAGGGGTTGGCGATCAGTCTGGTCTTGGTCCCGCGCGGCGAATCCGTCTCACGGGCGGCGGCCTGGAGCGTGTTCTCGAGTCTGCCGCAGCCACTTCTGGCGGTGCCCGCGTTCCTGTTCGTCGAGACGTTTCAGCCTTTTCTACCGTACGGGCTTGGGTTTGCCGGCGGAGCGATGATCTGGATGGTGATCGCCGAGCTCGTTCCCGACGCGCTCGAGGACGCCCCGAGAATCTCAGTGGTGATCAGCCTCGCGTTGTCGATCCTGGCGATGCTCGCCTTTCAAGCCGTGCTGCGCGGCTCATGAGGCTCGTGCTGAGAACAACTTCTTTCCGAGTGCCAGCCCGCCGACGCACCAGCTGATCATCGAGGTTGCGGCTAGCGCCACCACCCCCGTCTGGCCAAACCGCCCGATCAACGCCTGGCCGACGGCGCCCAACGATGTCGCCCCGGGATCCAGGATCGTGACCCCCGCGAGTCGATACGCCTCTATCGGATTGACGACTGCCCACGCCTGAAGCAGCAACGGCTGCAGTCCCCATTGCACGAATGAGCTCATGATGCCGAGCGTGCCCAGGCCCAGGAGTATCAACCACACGGTGAGACCGATGCTGGTCGCGCGTGTTCGTGATGCGGTGAACGACGAAACCAGCAGACCGATCGACACAAAAGCCGCCGCAAGAAGCAACGTCAACACCATCAGACCGAAGATCAACATGCCCGGGACACCTCGCAGCAGGGCCACCACCCCGGTGATCCCGAGCCCGATCAGCACCGAAACCAACACGGCGACCGTGACCCCCAGCCACTTGCTTGCGAACACCTGTGACGCGGTCACTGGCTGCGCCAAGATGTAGTCCAGCGTTCCAGTCTCACGCTCACCGGAAATCGCGACAACCGCGGGAATGATCGCCATCAGCGGGACGAACACCAGTGCGAGATGCATCAGGCCAGCCATTGAGCGAGCGAACCCTCGATACCCCAACACCATCGCATCAGACTGACCGAACAGCATGAGCAGTAGTCCGGCGCTCGCGAACACCGCCGCGTTGACGACGAACCAGTAGCGGTGTACCGCGTCCCGGATCTCTCGGTGTACGAGTGGCCGGATCATTGGTCGGCCCTTGGTTGATCGGCGATCGTCAAGAAGCGCTTGACGACTTGATCCAGCGCCAGGCCGCGGGTCCCGTCACGCGCGTCGGTGCCGTTGGATTCGCCCAGTGGACCATCGAAGACGATCCCGCCTTGATGCAGGATGATCAATCGGTTGGCGATCGATTCCGCCTCTTCCAGGCGATGCGTGGCCAGCACCATGCCACGATCCCCATTGACGTCCTGCAGGTGTTCGATGAACTCCCGCCTGGAGCCAGGGTCGAGACCAGCCGTTGGCTCATCCAGCAACAGCAAAGGGGCATCTGCCGCGAGCGCGAGAGCCAGATACCCCTTCTGCAGCATCCCGCCCGAGAGCTGTCGCATCGGCTTTTCACCATAGACATCCAAGGCGAGCCCAAGATCTGACAGCCGCGACGTGACGCTGGCCGGTTCGATGGCTCGAATAGCGCCAAACAAATCCAGGAAAGCGCCCAGGGACAGATCGAAGATCGGGGGCATCTGGGGGACGTATGCCAGACGCTGCCGGACCGCGCGGCCACTCGACCTGACATCCAGACCGTCAATAGCGAGTCGACCCTCGAAGTCGACGAGCCCCAGCATGCACTTGAGCAGCGTCGTCTTCCCGGCGCCGTTGGCACCCAAAACGGCGATGCGTTCTCCGGTCGCGATCTCGAGATCGATCGCGTCCAGAATCGTGTGCTTTCCGTACCGCACAGTCAGTTGGCTGGCCCGGATCATCGGTCACGACCTCGATCCGCGATGACACCCCATGTCAGCAACATGGCGCCAACCGTCATGGCCGCCAACACCACGCTCCAGCGGCCACCAGCCGCGTCTTGTCGACCGATGCTTACAGGCTGATGGGCCATCGACGCTCGCCACGGATCGAGCGCGGACGCGACCAGTCTCGGCGTGCTATCCACGACCATCGGGATCGGTCGGAGAAGGGGGAAGAACCGCACCATTTGGTCGAGCATCGACAACGCCGGGCTACCGGAAAAAAAGCGCAGGTCTGGGTGTCGGCTCAGTAGCTCGTCCGAGAAACGGACATGGGAGAACGGGGTGTCTCCGATGCCGTCGCCGTCCTCGTCGAAACCGACGTAATCACCCCAGTAGTTCTGCGCCCACCGGTTCTGCGCGACCTGTTCCCTACCCGCGCCTCCTGCAACTCCAACCGGACGACCGTTAGCAGAGAACGCGTTGTCGACGAAGCGATTATTCGCCACCGCGGGTAGCAATCGCACGGCCGTTCCGTTGTACGCGAAGGCATTGTCCCGAAACTCATTGAACATTTCTGCGCTTCGTGGCGAGTTGTCGAGGTGAACACCGATCGCGTTCCTGAGCATCAAGTTGTCAGTGACCGAAACGTGATCGGCGTCCTTGAGTCCGAGCCCCATCCCAGTCGCTCCTCGAGCCCCGGCGAAAACGTTCCCGCTCAGTTCGAGATGCGTCGAGTACATGAGGAACGCCCCCACCTGGTTGCCGGCCAACCAGTTGTCCTCGACCAAGCTGTGGTTGCTGTACATGTAGTGGAGACCGTAGCGACCGTCGATGACTCGATTGCCGCGCATCGACAGGCTATCAGAGAAGTAGACCACCACGTCTCGAGCCTGGCGCACTTCATTATCGAGAACCCGGGTCCCGGCACTGTACCAAAGACGAATGCCATCTCCGCGCCGGGCCAGGGCGAGCGGTTTGCCCACGACCCGGTTATCGGCAACCAGTGACCCCGGGGCTTGTTTGATGTAGACGCCGTACAGCACGTCATCGAGCCGGTTGTTCACGATACTTGATGGCCCGGCGCGCACCATGAGGCCCGAGTCTTCTCGATCGACGGCGTCGCCTGAGCTCCGGATGACAAAGCCCGAGATCGCGATCGGCGCCAGGGCCTCGATCACGTGGCCGTGGCCGCCCCCGTCGATGATCGGCCACCCCTCGCCGATCAGCACGATCGACCGGTCGATGACGAGCCGCTCCCGATAGTGACCGGCAGCGACGCGGACCGTATCGCCGGGGCTAGCGACCTGCAGGGCCTCGCTGATCGTCGGGAAGGGGGCCTGCGGCCCGACCCGAAGCTGCTGGTTGGCCGAAAGAAGAGTCGGCCACAGAAGAACAAACAGCAGCGTACGCATGCAGGCGATCCTCAATTCGCCGCGCGTCGCCGCCGTAACAGCTCGTAGACCAAAATGACCGGGCCCAGCGCCCCGGCGATCAACATGATCATCCCGCCGGCGGCCGGATAGCTGGTGACCTCAAACTGTCCGATACTCGTGACACCGAAGAACTTCGGCGTGAACGGATCGATTGTGAGCGGCGCACTAGTGGCGAGCCCCTGACCGAACCGCGTCAACCAGGTCTGAAAATCGAACATCATGACCGCGCCAAACACCGCGAAGTCGATGTAGCCAATGGCGGCGATCGACATTTGCCCCACTAGCGCTGCCAGGATCGCGAACCCTAGAAACCTGAGGATAAAGAACGGGATAAAGATGAACTCGCGGAACTCATCCTGCTCGATCTCAGCCATCCCGATGTAATGATTCAGGATGTTGATCTCGTGCAGGTCGCCAGCCATCTGGTGCGAGTAGATCTTTAGTTCAAGCCCTTGCGGGTACTGTGGTGCCTTGAGCCCGATGTTCCACACCGGCAGAAAGAGACACGGGATCAGCGCCAGCGCCACCAACAGTAGGGCCACCCGGCTGGCGCGCGAGATGTCGCCCCGAAAAAACTCCGTCAGATCCCTCAAACCACGCCCGCGACTTCAGCCCGAACGAGCGCGGAGGCCACTCCAAGAACCCTCCCCAGATGGATCAGGATGTCATCCAGCGAGACGACGCCGATGAGCTCATTCTCATCGTTGAGGATCGGTACACGCCGGACGCCGTGTGCTTCCATACGCTCCAAGCATTGCTCGACGTCGATACTGGCCGGCAAGCAGAGTGGCATACGCGTCATGATCGATGATACCGGCGCGGCCAATGAGCCATGCCCGTCGGCAGCGAGACGCAGCACGATGTCGCGGTCGGTCAGAATCCCAACTACCGCTTTGCCTTCGACGACGACTACGGAGCCGACGTCCCGATCCTTCATGATCTGGCCCGCATCGGCCACAGTATCATCGCCGACGACGGTGGCCAGGGAACGTGTAATCAAGTTCTCGACTAGCATCGCAAACCCATCCTTCCTACTTCACCAGCAGGTACCCTGCCATCGCGAGGTGAAGCGCGGAGCAAAACTCGGTGCAGTAGAAGGGGAAAACACCGGCGCGATCGGCAGTGAAACGGACGGTCTGTGTCTCCCCCGGCTCGAGGCTCAG
>DAOWHI010000171.1 GCA_030641505.1 Gemmatimonadota bacterium
CCTCTCTCCAGGCGGGCGATCTCCTGCCGACCTTGATGCTCAACCCGCTCATGGATCTCGTCCCGAGAACCATCCTTGTTATCGAGGGCGGCCTGGACAATGGTCGAGAACGGTCCCGGATTGCGATCGCAGATCAGACGCGCCAGCGGGAGGTCGGATGGGCCCCGCAGGCTCTCGAGCACGCTCACGATTTCCGGCACCAGCACCCGACGGCGCTGAAGTCGCCAGGCTCGATCCAGGATCACCCACAACGCGAGCACCGAGCTAAGCGCCAGCGGGACCATCAGGATGCCGCCCTGACCCAGTGTCTCCAACATGCGTCCCTGGCCGCGGCGCTACCGGCCCGGCGGAGCCAGGTTGAAGTAGAAGCTCCCCGTCACTTCGAGCAGCGGTTCGGGGAAACCCGGCGGCAACGGCTCATAGTCGGCAGCGGCTTCGATCGAGGATGTCGCCACATACTGAAGGTTGGGCACGCCCCGGTGATCAAGCAACTCGACCGACGTGAGCCGACCGTCGGGCGCGATCCGGAATCGCACCCGCGTCGCCCATGCGGCGGTGCCGTAGTAAAACGCCGGCGGCGGGAAAATGTGTTCTTCGATCTGCGCTTTTAGGCGCGCCATGTATGGCCCGTACTCCCAAGCGATAGTGTTCAAACTGAACGTGCTCCCCGCGCGGGCCCGCGTGAGTCGTTGGTCGACCTCAGGCGCGGGGAGTCTGGCTCCACTCCCGGGGCTTGACGAACGGCCCGCAGCCAGCCCGATCGGCTTCTCGCGAACCGCTAACCGCGCATCACCGGAAGGGGTTCTCGGGCCCTCCCCAGCCGGCCGCTCGACCGATTCCGCACCTGGCGCCCGGTCGCCGCTCGACCGCGGCTGCGCGGTCGTCGAAGCCGCGCTCGCCACCGAACCCGGTGCCCGCGGGGCGACCGGCAATGGCGTTTGCCCCAACTGGAACGCCGAACCCTCCGGGAACTCTGACGGGGCGCGCTGCTGGGCGGCACGCTGATCTCGCGTCGACAGCAGCGGCGTCGGTTCGTCGGGCGGCTCCTCCGGCGCGTCGCGGGCCTCTACAAAGGTGAACCGCATCGGCGGCGCCTCGGCCTCGGCTACCACCGGCTGGGCGCTCGACAACAACCCCCAGACCGGCGCCACGAGCACGGCGTGCAAAAGCACCGAAAAGAGCAACGCAAAACGGGATGAATCATCTTCAAGCATCGACATCGAACAATCCAATATAGTGGGACGCTCAGGGGCCGCCTTTTGCTCCCACTGGGCAAAAAAATACCCGACTCGAGGTCGGGTTGAGTGCTGGAGTCAGCATCGGCGTATAGCCACGCCGACGGCTCTTGGAGCGAAGGCCTAAAGGCTGCGGACGAAGGCGTCTACGCGGCCAAACGCGCGGTGATCACGAAGCGGGTTCTCCTCGCCTGTGACTCGGCTGGCGATGTCGGTCGATAGCATGATGAGGAGAGAAAGCCCCACCCACCATTTGAAAAACGGTGGTGCGATCCCGGAGCTCTCGACCAGCATGAACAAGACGAGCGCCATCACGTGCGGCCCGACGACGAGCCACCCCTCGCGAGATGGTGTCACGTCTTGCTGCTCGTTCGCCACGTCGTTTTCCTTTTCGCTCGCGTTCACATCGTTCCCGTCCTCTTTAGCCGGGTTCTCCACCTCGTCCTCTGCGCTGAAACGATCGAGCAAAGCAGCTGGCACCGCAGCCAACACCGTTGTGAACGAGTACACGGCGGCGACCGGGAACAGCAGCACCTCGAACAACGGGCTCATCGGGCCGGCCTGGCCGCGCGGCATATAATGGCGCGCGATCCGTCCCTGCGACTTCTCGAACGTCCCATAGAAGTGAATCACGTACTCGTGGGCGGCGTTCAGCTTTTGAATGCGGTGTGTGGCTTCATCGTAACCACCGTTCGCCGCGAACCGATCGGGATGGATCTGCTTGGCACGCGATCGATAGGCGCGGTGGATGTCGTCGGGCTGTACCGGAGCGAACAGGCCGAGTGACCGCAGCGCCTCTCGATAGGTGACCTCGTCGTATTCGCCCCGCCGATCCGAAACTCGGGGCTTTCGCTCGTTCATGACGCCGGCGCGGCCCCGGACGGCTCCCCGGCGCCCTGCTCCTCGTCGGTTGCCACCACCGGCTCGGCCACCGTTGTCGGCACCTCATTCGCGCCATCCGGATCGACCGCCTCGGCCTTTGGCTCCGGTTCTTCGTGCCCCGGACCCCCGTGGGTCACCGTCATCGCCATGGCCGCGTGGGGCCGGTGGTCGCCCTGCAGCTCCGACGGATCGACGACGTAGTCTTCATCCGGCATGTCGAGGAAGTACGACTTGCACGCGTGGTCGAGCAACTCGACCGTCAACTCTGGCTTGATCCCCAGGTACCGAGCCGAGTCACATAGGTGATCGACGAGATCCCGCGGGTGACACGATCGAGGCGTGATACCGTTCGGCTCGTAAAACTGGCGATAGACGTAGGCCACGCGGCCGGCCACAAACGGAATCTGTCTCGAAACGCAAACACGCCGGAAAATCTGAACGAATTGCTCGTAGTCTGGGCTCGGCACGTGAATCTTGTAGTGAATTCGACGCAAGAAGGCCTCGTCCACGAGATCGAGTGGGTTCAAGTTGGTCGCAAAGATGAGCAGGCAATCGAACGGGACCGGGAACTTGTGACCGGTGTGGAGCGTCATGAAATCGATTCGCTTTTCCAGCGGAACGATCCAGCGGTTCAGTAGATCACGTGGTCGTACCTGCTGCCTCCCGAAGTCATCGACAATGAGCACACCACCGTTGGCCTTTACCTGAAACGGTGCCTGGTACACCTTGGCCGTAGGATCGTACTGCAGATCGAGCTGTTCGAGCGTGAGTTCGCCGCCGGTGAACACCACCGGACGCGCGACGCGGGCGAATCGGCGATCATAGGTGGGCGCCGACTCCAGCAGCGTCGACTCTTCACCGTCCACCGATACCGTCACCGTTTCGTCCGGTTTCGGCCGGTGATAGACCGGATCGTGGGTGATCATGATCTGGCCCTCGATATCGACTGCGTAGGGAACGTACATGTCACCACCCAGCATCCGGGCGATCGACTCCGCCATGTTGGTCTTGCCATTGCCCGAATCACCATAGAGGAACATCGATTTTGCTGAGTTGATCGCTGGACCGAGGTACTCGACAAACTCTGGATCCAGCACCAGATGCCCGAAGCCGGATTGGATTCGATCCACCGTGATATGCACTTTACGGATCGTTTGAGCCTCGACCCAGGTTCGGTACACGTCGATCGGAACTGGAGCCGGTCCAACGTACTGATTCGAAACCATCGCCTCGCGCGCGCGATCCCGGCCCTGACTCGTGAGATCGTACACGTAACCGCCACGACCGTGACCCTGGGTTCCACGGACCTCGATAAACTGGCGGTGCTGCAGATCGTGGTAAAGATCGTCGAGCAACCGGAACGGCAAGCACACGCTTTCGCTGAGCTGCTGCCCGGTATGAGCACCCTTGGTGTAGAGCGTCTTGATAAGCAGATCGCCGATCGCTTCGTCGAGCAGACCTGTCTCCTCGATCGTCTCGGGGATCGGCGGTTTCCGTGACCCGGCCTTGGGACCGGCGGTTTTGACTCCAAATCCAGCGTTCATTAGACGGCCTCCGCCAATTGACAAGTCAGAACGTCACCGACCTCGGTACCGGTTGCGGCCAGTGTCCCAACGGGGAGTTCGATCGCCTTGCGCGCCGGCTTGTGCCACGGGGTCCGCTTGCCGGGGTCCAGCTTGGGGTACAATGCGACGACCTCCCCCTCTGTGTTCACAAACACCACGTCTAGCGCGTACTTCATGCCGAACATGTGAACCGCTCGGCAAGGATCCAGCACCATGCCCGCACCCGGCTTCAGTGGCCCACGGCCTAACAGTCCCCTAAGACGCGGCCACCACCGATTCGCCAGCCAAACGCGATCACCCAGCTCGCGGTCACGGGTCGCATTAACGACACGCAACATTTTCACATCAGTCCCTTCATCTGCTCGGTGATGTGAATGATCGCCGGACCGAGAATCACCACGAACATCGCCGGGAAGATGAACAGCACGAGCGGGAAGACGAGCTTGATCGTGGTCTTGGCCGCCGCTTCCTCGGCCCGTTGCCGACGCTTGATGCGCAGCGTATCCGAGTGGACACGCAACGCCTTGGCGATCGAAGTACCAAAGCGATCGGTCTGGATGAGCATGGCGGTCAACGATTTGAGGTCCGGTACACCGGTCCGATCGCCGAGATTGCGCATCGCTTCGTCGCGTGGCGTCCCGGCCCGAATCTCGAAGTTGAGCAACATGAGCTCTTCGCTCATGATGTGGCTCACGTATTCGATCTCGTCCGACACTCTGACCAGCGCCTGGTTCAAACCGAGACCGGCTTCCACGCAGACCACCAGCAGGTCAAGCGTGTCGGCCAACGCCAACTGAATGTCTTTCTGTCGCTTGCGGATCTTGCGCTTCACGGTCATCGACGGGATAACCCAACC
>DAOWHI010000168.1 GCA_030641505.1 Gemmatimonadota bacterium
ATGTTCCGGCACCCAGCACATACGCCAGCCGCTCACTCGGGTTGCCAGCGGTTGGTGTCACCGCCCCGCTAGCGTTCCAGTCGGCGGAGAACTCCAGCGTATCCGGCCGGGCGCGGCTCACCCCGGCGCCGGCGGCCGACGTCGGATCGTAGCCGGCTCCACGCAACTCGGCTGTCCAGAGCGTTGCCGCGGCTCGCGTCTCCTGCCACGCGCGCTGAGATTCGAGCAAGCCGGCGACGATTCGGTTGCCGGTCCAACAAAGCGAGATCGCCGCAACGGTCACGAACAGACCCACGGTCGCTGCCACCAACAGCTCGACCTGGGTGAAACCGGCCCGCTTTAGGCGCGAGGATCTCAACATCCTGCCACGGACTCGCGAAAACGGCGGGTGACGAGTGTCGCGACGACCGGCTTTCGGATGCCGGCCACAACACGCACGCGAGCTTCGCTCAGACAGGGCGCCACCCGCCCGACCGTCCACTCGACGCTACCGATCACCACCCCCCAAGCCGCCGGTGCCGCGCCGGTCTCCGGTCCTGCGACCCACGGACCGGCGCGCCAGGTTTCGATCCACGACTCAGCTGCGGTCAACGCGAGCGCCGACCTGAGTGCTCGCTCACGCGCGGCGTGCGCGTGAGTCGCACTGCCGGCGAGCGCCAACCCACCGACTGTGAGCAACAGCAACGCCACTACGACCTCCACGAGCGTCCATCCCCCCGGCGTCTTCATCGATCCTCGATCGCGCCAGAGGGCAGCACGCGGAGCCCGTACCAACGTCCATCCGGGTCGCGCTGCACGCCGATCCAAGTCGTGCTGTACAGGTTGTGCGTGCCCCGCGGTCTGAACAGGATCTCCTGTCGGTGGGCGGTCGTCCTTAGCACCAACTCATCACGCAACTGGCGACGACGCAGGATCCGCCGATCGACGTCCTCAACGTGGTAAGCCGCGATGAGCGTGTCGAGCACGACCCTCACTGTGGCCCCGTCCAGGATCGCGTGCTGACGCGCGCCGGTGACGTCGCTGCGAAAAACGCTGGCTGCCACATAGGCACCGAGCCGCCGCTCGACGCGAAAGATCGCCGGTACGGCGAGCGCGAGGAGGACGGCGGCAACGATCAAAACCGCCACTAACTCGAGAACGGTGACACCCAGTTGGGTGCGGGTAACCATTGGGGGCGCACCCTCGCAAGACGAGGACCGATGCCGATCTCCCTGGTATAGGGAGCTGCGACGCGAGGGAGGGAGAACCAAAGCGTCAAATGTCCGACGCCGAGTACGGTGTCCCGGTGAGTGTTCTTTACCTCAAGACGGGTAGCAAAACAAAAACGACGCGAGAACCAGGGTTCCCGCACCGCTTCCGTGGCCCGAAACTGTCAGACGACTAGGGAGCGGCGCAGGCGGCTATACTGCCGACGCTCGAATCCACGCACCAGTCGTTGCTGCTCGAACCGTGCTGCGCCGACATCGTGTAGCCGGTCGCATCGCCTGAGTCGACGTCCAGCGTCACGCCCTGCGACGAAGCAAGGTCCAGATTGGCCGGGTCATCGGCGTATGTCTGGTTCTCGGCGAAATACACTTCTTGCGACGTCATGGCGTTTCTCAGGTCGCTCTTGGCTGCCGCGTCAAACGCCTTCTCCTTGGTGCTGGCGAAGCGCGGGATCGCGATTGCGGCCAGAATGCCGATGATCACCACGACGATCAGCAGCTCGATTAGGGTGAAACCCTTGGTGTTCCGAATCCTCATGTCTCTACAACTCCTTTGCCTAACGGCTCGTGTCAACTCGCCAACGGTTCTGCACGCGTTGGTCTGCGGGGTCGTAGTCCCACTTCGCAAGACGAGTGCCAGACCGTGACCGAGCCTGCTAGATAGACCCTAAGTTATTGTTATTCATCAACTTACGGCATTAATATGAGAGTGGAAAAGGGTTTCCAAGACTGGTTTCTCGACCCACCGGGCGGTGCGGCTGTCTTGCAGATTGCGACCGATCGTTTACGAAGCGATCTGGATCCCGTAGCGGTCGATCTTGCGGTACAGCGTAGATGGGTCAATACCCAGTATCTCCGCCGCGCGCGCTTTGTTCCCTTCGGTTTTGGCAAGCACCCACTGGATGTACGCCTGTTCAATCGTTTCCATCGTGGGGGTGGGGACGGGCGAGTCCGACACCAGTGGCTGTTCGGGCTTCTCCCTAATTTTCTCAGGCAATTCCTCGACGTCGATCGTGCGGCCGGGCTGATCGCCGCCCCAACCGGCTAGCACTAGCAATCGCTCGACGACGTTCTCGAGCTCGCGCACGTTCCCGGGCCAGTCGTAGGCGCAAAGCGCCTCCCAGGTGCGTTTGGTGAAGATCTTGTCCTGAGAGCGGTTTCCACCAGGCAGCGAATCCGGGAACCCGGCGCGTGTCAGCACGTGATCGAGCAGGTCGGGTATGTCTTCCGGCCGCCCCCGCAACGGTGGGATCGTGATCGGGATGACGTTTAGCCGATAGAAGAGGTCCTGACGGAATTCTTCGCGCTCGACCTCCTTTTCCAAGTCTTTGTTGGTGGCTGCCAAGATCCGCACGTCAACCGGGACCGTTTCGGTCGCCCCGACCGGTATGACCTCTCGCTCTTGAAGCACGCGCAGGAGCTTGACCTGAATCGCTGGGCTCGTATCAGCGATCTCGTCCAGAAACAGAGTTCCACCAGCTGCGACTGTGAACAACCCTTCCTTGTCTCGGATCGCGCCTGTGAAGGAGCCCTTGACGTGGCCAAACAGTTCCGATTCCAACAATGACTCGGGAAGCGCTCCGCAGTTGATCGGCACGAAAGGTCCCTTGCCACGACTCGAGTGATCGTGGATGTACCGCGCGAACAGCTCCTTACCGGTGCCGCTCTCCCCCATCAGCAGCACGGTGCTCTCCGCGGGTGCGACTTGAGCGGCGATACCCAGCACCCGCTGGAAGGCGACGCTCTGACCCACCGGTTCGACCTCTTCATCATTCCTGGTCCGCCGGTGCAGCGCCTGATTCTCGCGTGACAGCTTGACGTTGCGCTCCTCCAGCGCGTGCATCTCGATCGCCTGGCGCGCGTTCAAAACCAACTCCTGGTTCTTGTACGGCTTCTTCAAGTACCGGAACGCGCCCTCGTTGCAAGCCTGCATAGCGAAATCCTCATCACCCTGAGCGGTGATCAAGATCACTTTGGCGAGCGGATCCTGAGATCGAGCCTGCTTGAGTACCGCGATGCCATCGCGCCCGGGCAGTCGGAGATCGGTCACCAC
>DAOWHI010000236.1 GCA_030641505.1 Gemmatimonadota bacterium
CGAGACCGACAGCCCTGGTTTGCTGAAATCGTCAACGTGAACCGCGCCCCGCTGTACGTTGAAGCGACCCGAGTTGAGGTCCGTCAGCTTCATTCCGTACTCGTAGTCGCCAGGGCCGACCGCGACCGGGCGCACGCCCGGCAGCATAACGCCGACCTCGCGGGAGATCGGCTTGGCGCTGGCGATCTTGACGTCATCCTCCTGACGGGCCAGCGGTTGTTGAACGCCGGGCGCGCTAAGCACGAGCTGATACCGGTAGTCGATCTCGCTACCCCCACTTCCGTACGGTAGCACGCTGATCTCCGACGTTGGAAGAGCGTAGTAGAACAGCACCTCGGCGCCGCCGCTGGCGTTCTTGAACGCGACCGGGTGGACTGGCAACGGCAGCGGCGCTTCGGGGAGCTCCGGCACGTACGACTGCGTGCTGGTCGCGATGGCGACGTCGCGCGCGAGGTCCGATTCCTCGATCTCGAGGAGTCGTTGGTCGAGCCTCATGGCCGCGCGATCGTAGAACGGATCGAGATGGCCGCGCGAGGAGTAGAGATCTCTGAGCGCGATCTGGTTCGCTCCCAGGATGCGTATGTCATAGCTGTCGCAGCCGCCACCGGCGCCGCACGTTCGACCGTAGAGCTGCTGGCCGGTCATCTTGGAGCTGCCGGTGACGACCGCGTCGCTCAATCGACGGACCAACTTGAAGTCTTGAATATCTTCATCGCTCACAAAGTGGAAGACGAGCGGATCCCCACCGGCGCGATCGTACTTCCACGAGATGTTCTTCTCGTAATCCGGGCCGGCATGAGTCGCTGTGTCGTTCGGCTCTCCGTGTCGCAAGTAAATCGCCCCACGATCATCGAACCCCGTCTGCCAGGGCGGGGTGTACGCTGCCGCTGCCGAGTAGTGTCGCCGCTCAGGCAGGTCGATGCGATAGTTCTGGTAGGCGTAGTGTAGCCGACGGTAGTGCTCGGTCACACGATCGCCGGTCGACACGAACGATTGGTCGGCCATCTGCTCCCAGAAGGCCGACAAGTACGCCTTGCGTCCGGCGATATCCAGCCGGTTGAACTCAGCATCTCTGGCCGGTGACGCGATTGGCCGTATGTCGTGCCAGTACAGATCCGTTTCCCGTTCGGTCTCGATCGCTTCGATGCCGGCGCGGTAAGCCGCGGCGCCCTCCTGGGCCCGCTGCAGGTTCACCAGCGCGTACGTCAGCAACAGGGAGCGACTCGCAGGAGTGAACGTCGACCCGTCAGGTGCGTTCTCGATCGCCTCGACCATCGAGTCGAGTTCGCCGGCATCCCGATAGGTAGCGACCAGCAGCAACGGCACGTCGCCCACCCCGGGTGCCTCCTTCGCGAGCCGTTCCAACTCCTTGATCGCACGCTTGTAGCTCTTCTCGCCACGCCGCTGTCGATGTGCCAGCGCCAGGTTGTAGCGGGCGGAGTGGAAGTCTGGCTGGATCTCGAGCGACTTCTCGAACGCCTTGATCGCCATCGAGATATGGTCGCGGTTGAATAGCTTCTTGAGGCTCTCCAGGATCACCAGCCACTGCTCGTCCTTTGTCAGCTCGTAGATGCCGACGCCGTTCAACGCGTGGACCGCGCGCGGATCGATCTCCAGCGCGCGCTCGAAGGCCGCCTTGGCGGCGTCGAGGTGTGGATCGTCAGCTGGCCCGGTGGCCTCGCCTAGCTGCCGGTACCCCTCCTCGATCGCACGCTGGACGGCCTCTGGATAGGCTGCCGCATCCGGTACCGTCGGGATCGGATCGAAGTGTTGGTCGATGGATTGGGCGTTAGCGGGTGTCGGTAGGTGAATCAACCCGAGGCCCAATGCGAGGATCAGGCCTAGAAGGCGTGCTTTTCGGAGCATTGCTGTCCTCCTGAAACCAGCCTCAGTATATGCCTTTCGCAAGTAAACCGGCAAACCGCGGAAGCGGTTTAGACGCGCTCCTGGGGGGCCCGTTTTGCTTGCTTGACGTGGCACTCGCCAATAAGTTCCATCGTCTTTTATGCATGCCTCTCAGCCGACTCGCTCGCGGCCGGCAAAGGGTCCGGCCGATCGTCTCGCGACCGTTCGGGGAGCGATCGCCGAGGCCTGTGAGAGGGCGGGTCGGGGTCCGTGTAACGTACGGATCGTTGCCATCACCAAGGGACATTCGGCGGCGATCCTGAAGACGGCGGTGGACCTGGGGCTCACGGACATCGGTGAGAACCGGGTCCACGAGGCGCTCGGCAAGTTCAACGAAGCGAAGGACGCGCTCTCGGCGGCCGGGATCAAGCGGCACATGGTCGGCCATCTCCAGCGCAACAAGGTGCGCGACGCGATCGCGTTGTTCGATTGGATCCAATCAGTCGATTCGATCCGCTTGGCGCGGGCGATCTCGACTCGAGCCAAAGGCCGGAGCGTGAGTGCGCTGGTGCAGGTAAACGTTGCCGGGGAAACTCAGAAGTACGGTTTCGAGCCCGAGATCGCAGTCGAGTCTGCGCTCGAGATTGCCGAGCTCGACGGCATTCGGGTGCGTGGGTTGATGACGATGGCGCCGTGGACAGAAGACACGGCGGTGATCCGCAAAGCGTTTCGGAATCTGCGTCGATTGTTCGAGATGTTACAGACCCAATCGACCCGCGAGAAACCGGATACACTTTCGATGGGCATGACCAACGACTACGAGATAGCGGTCGAGCAGGGCGCGACCATGGTGCGGCTCGGCACGGTCCTGTTTGGGCCGCGTCCGACCGGCGCTTGAATCCATAATCCGAATGAGGCAGAGCTGTGAGTGATCATCAAACGGAAGCGAGCGTGCAGTTGACGCGCATAGACGAAGCGACCGACTACGTCCGGACCCGCTTGAGTCAACAGCCATCACTAGGGATCGTGCTCGGCACCGGTTTGGGCGCTCTCGTCGATGATATCGAGATCGATGCCAAGCTCCATTACGAGGACATCCCTCATTTTCCGATCTCGACGGTCGAGAGTCATAGCGGACGACTGATCTTGGGTTCACTCGAAGGCCGCTCGCTCGTCGCGATGCAGGGTCGGTTTCACTACTACGAAGGCTACACGATGCAGCAGATTACGTTTCCGATCCGCGTGATGCAGCGACTCGGCATCGAGACGTTGATCGTGTCCAACGCGTGCGGTGGGATGAACCCGAGCTACCGGCGCGGGGACCTGATGCGAATCGACGATCATATCAACCTGCTGGGCGACAACCCGCTTTGCGGCCCGAACTTGGATGAGTTTGGCCCACGGTTCCCAGACATGAGCGAACCCTACGATCGGCAACTGGGTGCGCTCGCCGATCGGGTGGCGCTCGAGGCCGGCATCGAACTGCGGGTGGGCGTCTATGTCGCGGTGGCAGGGCCGAACCTCGAAACCCGCGCCGAGTATCGCTTCTTGCGGACTATCAGCGCCGATGTTGTCGGCATGAGCACCGTGCCGGAGGTGATCGCGGCGCGACACGGAGGCACTCGCGTCCTTGGGATATCGATCGTCACCGACGAGTGTTTTCCCGATACGCTCGAGCCGGTCGACGTGGAGACGATCATCCGGGTCGCGGGCGAAGCCGAGCCTAGGTTGACTCAACTCATCCGTCGCACCGTGAGCCAGCTGGGTGAGGTCGACGCGCCAGTGGGAGCTAGCTGACAGACCGATATGGCCGAACAGACAAGTAAGAAAGATTACAAGGAGACGCTCAACCTACCTCGGACATCGTTCCCGATGCGCGCCAAGCTGCCCACACGGGAACCAGAGATCCTGGCTGGTTGGAAGGAAAAGCGGCTGTACGAGCGCTTGCGGGCGGATCGACGGGGCCGAGAGCGGTACGTGCTCCACGACGGGCCGCCGTACGCGAACGGACACATCCACCTCGGGCACGCAGTCGATAAGATCCAGAAGGATATGATCGTCCGCAGCCGGTCGATGATGGGGTTCGACGCGCCGTACGTTCCGGGGTGGGACTGCCACGGCATGCCGATCGAGATAAACGTCCAACGCGAGTTCCGGGAGCGCGGCGAAGAGCCTGAGCTCTCCAAGCTGAGGCACCGTTGCCGCGAGTTTGCGTCCGAGTGGGTGGCGATCCAACGCGAAGAGTTCGAGCGGTTGGGTGGTTGGGGCGCGTGGGATGATCCGTACCTCACGATGTCAAGCGATTACGAGGCCGACATCGTGGAGACATTTGCCGATCTCGTTGAAGGTGGTTTTATCTACCGTGGGTTGAGACCGATTCACTGGTGTGTTTCGTGCCAAACCGCGTTGGCCGAAGCGGAAATCGAGTATCACGACAAGGATTCGCCGTCGATCACCGTCGTAATGCCGGTGCTCGAGGACCCGGACCGTGTGTTCGCGGGAGCCGACCCGGCTGGGGTTTTGATCTGGACGACGACGCCATGGACGATCCCCGCCAATCGGGCGGTGGTCGTACACCCCGAGCTCGAATATGCGATCGTCGACACCGATCGCGGGCACCTGCTCTACGCGCTCGGGCGGCACGAGGCTTTGGGGAGCCTCTTTGAGCGCGCCAAAATCGTCCGCACGTTGCCCGGCTCCGACCTCGAGGGGTTGGTGTTTGGCCACCCGCTGGAGGAGCGGCCGAGCCCGCTCTTCCTGGCCGATCACGTAACGCTCGAGGAGGGGACCGGGGTCGTTCACACCGCGCCCGGGCACGGTGCCGAGGATTTCGCCGTTGGTCGCGAGCACGATCTCGAGATCTACAACCCGGTTGGGCGCGACGGCGTGTTCCTGGGGGATACGCCTCGCTACGCTGGTCGCCACATCTGGGAAGCCAACGAGCAGGTCGTCGATGGACGTTGCTGGCGTTGCGATGGTGCGGTGCGGCTCCGCGAGTTCGAGCAATGGTTCCTGCGCATCACGAACTATGCCGACGAGTTGCTCGATGGGCTCGAGGGACTGGACGGTTGGCCCGAGAAGGTCCGTACGATGC
>DAOWHI010000097.1 GCA_030641505.1 Gemmatimonadota bacterium
ACATGGAGCCGGGCGACATCTGGAATCGCTACATCCGATACGTCGGCGCCGGTGCGGTTGCGTTCGGCGGCATCATCACGCTGGTGCGAGCGCTGCCGACGATCGTCGGCTCGTTCCGCATGGGCATTCGTGGGATCCGTGAGAGCGCCGATCAAGGCACGGTCAAGCGGACCGAGAGGGATCTCCCGTTCACCACCGTGTTGGCCGGGGCGCTCGGCATCGCGGTGATTCTGGCTCTCTTGCCGGCTTCGTTCGCGCCCGCCGGCGTGCTCGGGGCGATCCTGATGGTCATCTTCTCGTTCTTCTTTGTCACGGTTTCGTCGCGCATCGTCGGGTTGGTCGGCACATCGTCCAATCCGGTCAGCGGTATGACGATCGCCACGTTGCTACTGACCGCGTTGCTCTACGTTGCCCTCGGGCGGACCGAGAACACGGTTGGTGATCCACGCATGGCGATCCTGCTGGTCGGTGCGATCATCGCGATTAGCGCCGCGATCGCCGGCGACACATCACAGGATCTCAAGACCGGGTTCTTGCTCGGGGCGACGCCGCGGCGGCAGCAGATCGGCGAAATGATCGGAGTGCTGACAGCGGCCACCGTCATGGGCTCGGTATTGATGGTGCTGCATGGCGGGATCGGGATCGGCTCAGAAGAGCTGCCCGCTCCACAGGCTACGTTGATGGCGCTGGTCATCGACGGTGTCGTCAACGCCGACCTGCCGTGGGCGCTCGTGGTCGCCGGGATATTCTTGGCTGCGATGTTCGAGATGGTCGGACTCCCGTCGCTGGTCGTTGCCGTGGGTCTTTATTTGCCGCTCTCGCTCATGTCGCCGATTCTCGTCGGTGGCGTCGTCCGATTGCTGATCGAGAAACGTCACGCGGCTCGGATCGATGTCCTGCGGGAGAAACGCGAAAACGGTGTACTGTTCGCTTCCGGGTTGATCGCCGGGGCCGCGCTGGTCGGCGTTATCATCGCCGGCCTGGTGTTCTTCGGCGAGCAGTCGGCGCTGATCAGCGCTTTCCAGGCCGCCGTTACTGGCGTTACTGATGGCGCCGGCACGGCTGTTTCATTGATCGTTTTTGGTACGTTGGCGGGGCTGCTTTGGTACGTCGCCGAGCGCGCCCATTCCGGTGACGAGGTCACCGAGGATTTGCAACGGGTCGAGGAGATGTAGGCTCGATAGCATAGAGAAAGGAGATGTCATGAACGTCTACGACAGCGAACACGTTAGGAACCTCGCCTTGATGGGCCACGGCGCGTCGGGCAAGACCACGCTGGTGAACGCGATGGCGTGGTTGGCCGGCTCCTGCAGCCGCATGGGTTCGGTTCAAGATGGCACCTCGTTGACCGACTTCACGCCTGACGAAACGGAGCACCAGATCTCGATCAGCCTGGCGATGGCGTACGCCGAATTCATGGACACCAAGGTCAACTTGATCGACACGCCGGGTTATCTCGATTTCGCCGGCGAGGTCGTGTCCGGTCTACGAGTCGCAGATAGCGCGTGCTTGGTGGTAAGCGCAGTTGCTGGCGTTGAGGTCGGTACCGAGCGTGTGTGGGAGTATGCCGAAGCCGAGAAGCTCCCCCGGATGATCTTCATCAACATGATGGATAAAGAGCATGCTGATTTTGAGAAGGTTTATCGACAGATACGCGATGGGTTGTCGGCGCGTGCCATCCCGGTCGAGATCCCGATCGGGCAGGGGTCCGATTTTCACGGCATCTGCAATTTGTTCAGCGAGAACGCGCACCTCTACCAGGATGGTGCGACCGGCAAGCGCGAGATCGGGGAGATCCCGGATGAAGTGCGCGCCGACTATGATCGCTATCGGCGGGAATTGGTCGAAACTGTCGCCGAGACCGACGACACACTGATCGAGCGCTATCTGGAAGGCGAGGAGTTCGATCGCGACGAGGTAACGAAGGCGATGAAAGCGGGGATGGAAAAAGGCGAGCTGTTCCCGGTTTTCTGCGGTGCAGCCGAGCAGCTCAAGGGTGTGCGTTCGCTGCTCAAAGAGGTCGTGGAGCTGTGCCCGAGTCCGCCCGAGCGTCCGGAGATTCGGGCAACCCGGCCAGGTGATAGCGAGAAGGTGTTTGTAACCCCCAACGATGCCGCGCCGCTATCGGCGCTCATCTTCAAAACCACGACTGAGCCGCACGTTGGTGAGCTGTCGTACTTCCGCGTTTTCAGCGGACAGGTCGAGAGCGGCCAAGATGTCTACAACTCGACGCAACAGCACGACGAGCGACTGGCACACGTTGGCATCATGCAGGGCCGTGAGCGAACCGAGGTCATGAGCCTGAAAAGCGGTGACATCGGGGTCGTGCCCAAGCTCAAGGCATCACATACCGGGGATTCGTTCTGTAAGCGAAACGATCCGATCGTTCTACGCGGGATCGACTTCCCGAAGCCAGTGATCTCGGTCGCGATCGAGCCGACGAGAGAAGGCGAGGAGGAGAAGATCGGGAGCGCGATGTCGAAGCTCCACGAAGAAGATCCGACGTTCGCTCACGCCTACAACCCGGAGCTCGGTCAGACGATCATCCGTGGGATGGGCGAGCTGCACCTGCAGGTCGTGCTCGAACGCATGAAACGCAAGTTCAATGTCTCAGCGAAAATGCTGCAGCCGAAGATCGCCTACCGCGAGACGATCAAGCGGAGCGGTCAGGCCCAGGGACGTTACAAAAAGCAGACCGGTGGACGCGGTCAGTTCGGCGACTGCAAGGTGCGGCTGATCCCACAGGGCCGCGGCGAGGGGTACGAGTTTGTAAATCAGATCACCGGTGGCGTCATTCCCCACAAGTTCATTCCGGCGGTGAACAAGGGGATCCAGGAAACGATGAGCAAGGGTGTCCTGGCTGGGTACCCGGTGGTCGACCTTCAGGTCGAGTTGATCGATGGGTCACACCACTCCGTCGACTCGAGCGAGATGGCGTTCAAGGTCGCCGGCTCGATGGCGTTCCAGAACGCGGTTGGAAAGTGTGACGCGGTGCTGCTCGAGCCGGTCATGGAAGTGACGGTCGTGACACCGGACGAGTACCTGGGTGACGTGATCGGAGATCTCAATCAGCGTCGTGGAAGGGTACTGGGAATGGAGCCGACCGGAAACGGCAAGCAAAAGGTGAGCGCTTACGTCCCGCAGGCGGAGCTGTACCGCTACTCGACGAGCCTGAGATCGGTCACCCAAGGCAGGGGAGATCACGCGCGCACTTTCCACGGGTACGAGGAGGTGCCGCACGATATCGCGCAAAAGGTGATCGCTCAGGCGGAGAAGGAACGAGAGGGGGCAGGGATTCGGCACTAAAGTCTGCCGGGATGGGTCGTCCCGAGCGGCCGGCGCTCCGCGTCACCGAGCCTCCTTGGTTACTACCCTGCGGGGTCTCGGCTCGCTCCCGCGCAAACGGCCGCCTGGAACGACCCATCCCGGCAGTCGAAGGACCGATGCCGACCCCTAGCGGCGTTTGACGTCTTTCAGGATCTCGCGGGCGGCGTTGTACCCCGGTCTTCCAGTCACCCCGCCACCGGGGTGCGTGCCAGCGCCGCACAGATAAAGGTTCTCGATCGGCGTGCGATAGCGGGCCCAGCCCGGGACCGGACGCATGAAGAAGAGCTGATCGAGCGTCATCTCACCGTGATAGATGTTTCCCTCGGTCAAACCGAAATCGGTTTCGAGATCACGCGGGCTCAGGACCTGCCGCTCCAGAATGATCTGCTCGAGGTTGGGTGCGTACTGGGCAAGCGTCTTGATTGCATGCTCAGCGAGTTGGTCCTTGGTCGACTGATCCCACGCGCCGCGTTTCAGATGGTAGGGCGCGTACTGGACCAGGATCGACATGACGTGTTTCCCGTGCGGAGCCAGGGACGGGTCGCTTATCGACGGGATCACCGCCTCCAGATACGGCTCCTGGGAGATGTCTCCGTATTTGGCGTCGTCATACGCGCGTTCCAGGTAGGCCAGGCTTGGGCTGATCGAGACGACACCGCCGAGGTGTGCCGCCTCACCGGAGGTAAAGCTCGGGAGAGTATCGAGCGCCAGATTCACTTTAGCGCAGGCGCCCCTGTACTTGATGTTCCGGACCTGACGGACGAACCGCGGAGTGAGTTCGACCGGGTCGACGAGACTCAGGAACGTGTGCCGCGGGTCGGCGTTCGAGATGACACGATCGGCTGTGATTTCGTCGCCGTTCTCGAGCACCACACCGGTCGCCCGGCCATTCCTGATGGTGACCCGGACCACTGGTGCGCTGGTTCGGATTTCCGCGCCACACGATTGGGCGAGATCTCCCAACGCGCGTGACAATACGCCGATCCCGCCGTGCACCCGGTACGTGGATCTGAGCGCACCGCTGTCCATGCCAACGCGATTGTGGAGCAGCATGTACGCGGTTCCGGCCGCCATCGGACCCTGAAACATCCCGCTGATCCCAGTGGCGCCGAGGGTCCCCTTCAATAGATCGTTCTCGAACCACTCGTCGAGAAGCTCGGTCACCGTCATCGTCAGCAGTCGGCCGACCTCCATCATGTCGCGCTTCCCTAACCGGCGTGCCCGACCCCCGAGGCGTACCAACGACCACAGATCGCTTGCACCGACCGATAGGAGATCGGGTGGCGTTTGGTCGTAGGCGGCTTCGAGCAGCCCGGCCGCCTTGGTGGCCAACTCTACAAACGGTTTCGCGTTTTCGGCATCACTTCTCGAGAGCGCTGCTATCGACTCGGCTGTGGCTGCGGGGTCACGCCACAAGAGCAAGTGGCGGCCATCGATCTGCGGTGCAAACACGGCCGGGTCGCAGCGCACGATCTCGGGCGCCACGCCAAGAGCCTGTTCGAGATCGCTGATCACACCAGGATGCAACGCCCCGGCTTGGTGGCATGCGGCATCGACCTTGAACCCCGGGTGAATCTCCTCGGTGACCAGCGCGCCACCGATCGTCTCACGGCGCTCGAGCGCCAACACGCGCATTCCGGTCTTGGCGAGGCGCGCCGCGGTCGTGAGCCCGTTGTGTCCCGCGCCGATGATGATTGCGTCGTACCGTTGGCTCACGTCACATGTCCTCGAGCATGGTCCGCGCAGCCAGCCGCCCCGAGGCTCCCGATATCCCACCGCCCGGGTGCGTGCCAGACCCGCACTGATAGAAATCCCTGACTGGTGTCCGATAGTCCGACCACGGGGCCGCCGGCCGCATGAAGAAGAGCTGATGCAGCGACAATTCTCCGTGGAAGATGTTGCCCTCGGTTAGACCGAACTCGCGTTCCATATCCCACGGCGTCAGCACCTGGCGATGCAGGATGATGTCTTTCAGGTTCGGCATGTACTCGGACAACGTGTCGATTACGGCGTCGCCGAACTCTTCGCGTCGCGCGTCGTTCCAGCCACCATCCAACTCGTACGGTGCGTACTGGACGAAGATCGACATGACGTGCTTGCCCGGTGGTGCCATGTCGGGATCGATCATCGAAGGGATGATGATGTCCATGAACGGATGGCGGGAAAAGCCCCCATACTTCGCATCGTCATAGGCTCGTTCCAGGTACTCGATGCTGGGGCTGATGGAGATCGCACCACGAAGGTGCGGCCCTCTGCCGGGCAGACAAGCCAGCTCGGGCAGCTCATCCAACGCCAGGTTCACCTTGCCCGATGACCCGCGGATCCTGAACCGCCGGATCGCATGGACGAACTCGCCCGGTAGCTCGCCGGGCTCGATCAGATCGAGGAACGTCCGCTTGGGGTCGACCCCGGACACCACAACGCTGGCTCGGATGTCGTCGCCATTCTCCAGCACGACACCCGCGGCGCGGCCGTTCTCGACGATCACGCGCGCGACCGTGGATTCGGTTCGGATCTCGGCGCCGAATCGTCGCGCCGCGCTGGCGATCGCCTCGCTCACCCCGCCAGTGCCCCCTTTGGCGAAACCCCAAGCGCGAAAAGCGCCATCGATCTCGCCCATGTAATGGTGCAGCAGCACGTAAGCGGTTCCCGGCGAACGAGGGCCGAGGAAGGTGCCGATCACTCCACTGGCAGACATCGTTGCCTTTAGCGCTTCGGTCTCGAACCACTCGTCGAGATAGTCCGCCGAGCTCATCGTCATCAACTTTATCAGCGAATACAGTTTCTCTTCCCCAAGCCCGCGAAAGTGGTTGCCGAGCTTCACTAGCGATCGGAGATCACCGGGGTTCAACGACGTCGGGTCGGGCGGCACCATCGCAAGGATTGGCTTGATCGCGAAAGCGAGGTGGTACATCAGCGTGCCAAACTCATCGTAGGCTTCGGCATCCTTGGGTGAATGGCGGTAGAGCTCGCGGCGCGTCTGATCGTGATCCGCCCACCGCGCGAGATAATCGCCGTTTGGCAATGGCGTAACCGTGCTCTCCAGCGGAAGGAGCTCGAGGCCGTGGGCAGCCAGGTCCAGCTCACGGATGATCTCGGGGCGCAGTAAGCTCACGACGTAGGACAAGACCGAGTACTTGAAGCCGGGATAGATCTCTTCGGTGACCGTGGAGCCGCCGACCAGGTGACGCCGCTCGAGCACCAGAACCTTCTTGCCGGCGCGGGCGAGATAGGCTGCCGCCACCAGGCCGTTGTGACCGCCCCCGATGACGATTGCGTCGTAGTTGTTTTGGCTCGCCATCTCAGGCTCGCTTCCGTTCCGGGTCGAAGAACGGCGGGTCGACGACGCGAGCCCGAGCGTGCTTCCGTTGATGCTCGGCGGTGACCTCCATCGTCAGCTCGGTGCCCGGCTCCGCGTGCCGGGCTTGGAGGTGCGCCAGGGCGATGTACTTCTTGAGCGTCGGCGACCAAGCTCCGCTCGTCCCATAACCGATCTGCCTATCGTGTGAGTACACCGGCACGCTCGTTCGCCAGGGCACTGTTGGTAGCTCGGGGGGGAGCCCAAAACCGTTGTAGATCTCCTCCAGAGAGTCCCACTCGATCTCCAACCCCTTGAACTGCCACTCCGGATCTTGTTTTCGTTCCTCCAGCAACGCGGTCTGGCCGACGAAGTGATCCTTCTCGAGCACGACCGTCCATCCCAGGCCAAGCTCAAACGGGGATGACTTGCGCGCCTCGATGAGCGCCTTGTTAGCCGGGATGTAGTCGACTTGATTCAATAACAGGCCGGCCTCGATTCTCGCGACATCGAGCGCGAGCATGCCGGCGGGGGTGATTCCGTACGGCTCACCGGCGGACACGAGTGAGTCCCAAAGCGACAGGGCTCGCTCGGCGTCGACCCAAACCTCGTAGCCCAGATCGCCTGTGTATCCGGTACGCGAGATCGTCACCGGCACGTCCTGAACTCGACCGGAGGTCAATCGGAAAAACCGCAATCCGTCCAGGTCCGCGTCGGAAGCGCGCTTCAGGATCTCGCGTGAATTTGGACCCTGCAACGCCACCGCCGCGATCGAGTCGGAGACGTCGTCGATCGTAACGTCCAGGCTGACTGCGTTGTCCTGCAGCCATCGCAGGTTGGGCTCGGCGGCGGTCAACCGAAACATCTCTTCGCCCAGTCGCGACAGCGTACCATCGTCGATGACCTTGCCCGCCTCGTCACACCATGGCGTGTACATCACTTGGTTGACGGCGCACTTCTCGACGTCGCGTGTGACGACGCGGTTCAGCAGCCGCTGTGCATCGGGTCCGCGCAGCAAATACTTGTATAGCGGAGACACGTCGATCAGGGCCGCCGCGCTGCGGATGGCGTGGTACTCGCGGTCGTGGTTTAGCTCGTACGAGCTGGCTGCGATGTAGCCGGCCCAGCGGCGCCAATTCTGCGCCTGGCACAGGGCGCTGGTCCGAGCGTGAAACGGCGTCGTTCTGAGCATCAAAGTTGCTTTCGGTAGTGGTTCAGCCGCACGCGTCGGCGTTCGTGACGTGCGCCTCGTTCATATAGATCCAACCGTTACGGTCGTCTTTCGTTTGAACCCGAACCCACCAATGTGGATCGGGTTCGGCGACGACGGTCCACGCCGGGCCTGTAATCCCCGCATCCTCATCGGCGCTCTGTTCGTCCGGGTCCTCGAACGACCAGAAAGCCTCGGTCTCTTCAAGGCTGCCGCCACGCCAAACCGTGTAGAAGCCCTCGCCCACGTAGTCGAGAACGAGAAGGGTGTCCCCGGGTTCGAAGTGATAGGTGTCGTATACCGTGTCGGCGACCGAGCGATGAACAGCGACGAGCCCCAGTCGCTGGAGGTGCACGTTGCCCTCGATCGCGGTGAACGATGCGCTGTCTTTAATCATAAACGCGACAGCGGTCGTATCGCCTTCGGTCACGTAGACCGGTATCTCGCCGACCGCCGTCCACTCGCGGTAAGTGCAGCACTCGAAGGGACAGACGTTTCTTCGGACGACTGGGGCCACCGGTCGCGCAACGAGCGAGTCCGCCTGCGCGATGAGCGGCGTGGTGATCGAAAGGAGTGCGATGAGGGTCAGGGGGACCGCACGCATGCAGGAATCTTTAATCGCACATCGCGCCGCCGCAATGGTCAGGGTGAACGCGCCCATCGCGAGGCGGCCCCGACCAGCGACAAACCGGGATTTCGCCGTATATTCACGATCATGTCCGGTCACTCAAAATGGTCCACGATAAAGCGCAAGAAGGCCGCCGTTGACGCCAAGCGCGGGAAGATCTTCTCCAAGCTGATCAAAGAGATCACCGTCGCCGCGCGTGATGGCGGGGGCGACACCGGTATGAATACCCGTCTGCGCACGGCCGTCGAAAACGCCAGAGCGCAGAACATGCCCTCTGACAATATCGACCGGGCGATCAAGCGTGGAACGGGTGAGCTGCCGGGCGTCAACTACGTGCCCGTCACGTACGAGGCGTACGGACCTGGTGGGGTGGCGATCTTTATCGAAGCTCTGACCGACAACGAGAAGCGGACCGTCGCCTCGGTGCGCCACACCCTCACCAAGCACGGGGGTAACCTCGGCAAGGACGGCTCGGTGGCGTGGATGTTCGATCAGAAGGGGCAGACCCTGATCGACGCGTCGGAGTACGACGAGGAGTCCGTTTTTCTGCCGGCGATCGAGGCCGGCGCCGAGGATGTCATCTCCGACAGTGGTTACTACCGCGTAATGACCTCGTTTGGGGATCTTCACGCGGTTCAGGAAGCTTTACGTTCGGCCGGCATCGAGATCGAGGAAGCCGACCTGATGATGATCGCCAAGAGCGCGATCGCCGTAGAAGGCGGTGACGCCGAGAGGCTACTGAAGCTCCTCGACGCCCTCGAGGAGGACGACGATATCCAGCGTGTGGCGGCCAACTTCGATATCGACGAGGAGATCCTCGCCCGCGCCAGCTGAGGGGAGGCGTATAGTGCGTGTGCTGGGCATCGACCCGGGCAGCACGATAACCGGCTACGGGGTGATCGAACGGCGGGCCGGATCGACGGTCTGCATCGACTGCGGCACGATCCGCGGCGGCAAGGGATCGCTGCCCGACCGGCTGGTTGCGATCGATGACGGTTTTCGCGCGGTGGTCGAAGAGTTCTCACCCACCGCGATCGCGATCGAGAACGCTTTTCTGGGTCAAAACGTCAAAGCGCTGGCGGTTATGAGCCAGACCCGGGGTGTGTTGCTGCTCGCCTCTAGGCGCGCGAACCTTCCGGTCCATGAGTACGCTCCGCGGGAGGTAAAGCGATCGGTGGTCGGCAACGGCGGTGCCAGCAAGAGTCAGGTCGCGTACATGGTGGGCTCATTGTTAGGGTTGGGTGAGGTCGACCTGCCACCGGACGCCACCGATAGTCTGGCGGTGGCACTGTGCCACCTTC
>DAOWHI010000157.1 GCA_030641505.1 Gemmatimonadota bacterium
CGAGGAGCACAAGGAGATTCTGTGGGAGCTCCAGACGCTGAGACGGCTCGCGAAGGTGCTACGCAACCGCCGCGCTGAGCGGGGTAGCCTCGACTTTGATCTACCGGAGGCCGGCGTCGAGCTGGATGAGGATGGGTTCCCGATAGACATCAAAGAGAAGGTCCGCCTGGATAGCATGCGGTTGATCGAGGAGTTCATGCTGTTGGCCAACGAGATCGTGGCCCGGCACGCCAGCGAGCAGAAGATCCCGTTCATCTACCGCGTTCACGAGCGACCATCGCCGGAAAAACTTGACCGCGTTCGTCGTTTCGCGGCCGTTTGCGGCTGCTCGCTCACGGGTCGTGGAGACGACGTCCAGCCCCAGCATCTCGCCAAGCTGTTGAACGATGTCAGAGGCAAACCTGAAGAGGAGCTCATGAACAGCGTCATTCTCACGTCCATGATGCGAGCCAGCTACGAGGTCGAGAACAACGGTCATTTTGGTCTGGCCGCCGAGCACTACGGACATTTCACGTCACCGATTCGGCGCTATCCCGATCTGGTCGCGCATCGAGTACTCAAGAGGCACAGTGCGGGCGAGCGTTGGAAAGACCTCGAACGCCGGGAACGGCTGGTCGCCCGACTCGAGCGAACGGCCGAGCACGCGTCCCTGAGAGAGCGCATCGCCGATGACGCCGAGCGCGACTCGATCGATCTCAAGAAAGTCGAGTTCATGGAGCGCCACATTGGCGATGAGTTCTCAGGCTGCATCAGCCGCGTACGCTCGTTTGGCTTCTTTGTCCGGCTCGACGACTACTTCGTGGACGGCCTGGTGCACGTCAGCGGGCTCGATGATGACTACTACGAGTTTCACGAGGACCACTACGCTCTGCTTGGCCGCAACACCGGTCGTCGGTTTCGGCTAGCGGTCCAGATACGGGTGTCCGTCGCTGGAGTCAACAAGGATGCGCGGCAGATCGACTTAGCGCTGATTGAGCCAGAGACGTAGTCATGGAGTTCGCCTACCCACTCGTTCGATGGCTGCTGAAGGGCTGGTTTTTTGGCAGCGCGGCGTTGTTCTTCTACCTGTTCTGGATGGATGTCTTTGTCCACCGCTGGTTCATTCTGTTGTGGTCGCTTTTCAGTCTCGGGTTGGGTGCCTACGTAGCGCCGGCGATTCGGATCGGCGCCAAGACTCTGGGGGTCAAGTATCTCTGGCGCTACCGGCGTATCCCATGGGGTCGCGTGCTGAATGTCCAGCGAACGATGTTCGGAGTTCAGATCTTTACGACCGAGCCAAATTGGGCGTACCGGGTCGTCGGGTATCAGCGCCCGATGCCGGCGGTGGCGGAGTTGGCGGTAGCGGTGCGAGAGGCGATGAGCCGTTCAGCGCGGGGCGAAGAAGATGGTGAGAGTGTTGGGTGACCGTCCGAGCCGCTGGGCGCTGGCGCTGGTGGCGTTAGTCATTGCGCTCGCGACCGTGTTGTATGTGGACCATCTGTTGCGGGAGGGCGATAACAAGCCACGGACGATCGAGAACGGCGTCGAGATTGTCGAACCGGAATCGCCTCCGGCAGAGCGCTAGCGCGCGTCCTCTTCGTAACCGACGATGGTGTAGTAGATCGCTCGGTCGTAGAACATCCCCATCGCCTTCGACGCCTCGAGCTCCAACGCGGTCGACAGCTGACAATCGGCGACGATTCCATCCCATAGGTGCCGCTTGGCCAGCAGGATCGCGCGGATGACTTCGCTCAGCGGGAATCCCGTCTCGCGCCGCGTACGTCCGATCCGTTCGTAATGGGGGTCGATCCGCGGGTCCCACTTGGCGGTGCGGAGCCACAACGCCAGGTAGTTGTAGAGCGCCTCGGCATCACGAAGGAACTCGGCGGTGTCTTCGATGTCGTGATAGCGCGGTGTGCCACCGTCGGTCTTGACCGCATCGAGCCACGCCTCGACCCAGCGACGAGAGTTCTGCTCGATATAGTCTGCGAGCGCGGTTTGGGGAGTCCCCCCATAGCGACGATGTCGTACCGGCACAGTGCCTCCCGTTCTTTATCGCCCGAGCGGGGAAGTAACCCCGGTCGTGAGTGTTTGCTCAAAGGCGGTTTTCTCGTCGATCCCGGGCTCAACCGATACCCGATAGTTCCCGCTAAAGCAAGCATCACAGTGGCGCTCGCGGGCCCCCACCGCTCGGTAGAGCCCGTCGAACGAGAGATACGCCAGCGAGTCGGCTCCGACACGTTCGGCGATCTCGTCGATTGACATCTGCGCAGCGACCAACTCCGATCGCTTGGGGATATCGATCCCGTAGTAACACGGGTGTCGGAGGGGTGGGGAGGCGATCCTCAGATGAACCTCCTGCGCACCGGCCTCGCGCACCAGTCGTACCAACGCGCCCGATGTCGTCCCGCGCACGATCGAGTCGTCCACGATCACGACTCGCTGCCCTTTGATGACGCTTGTCACCGGGTTGTACTTGATCTTGACGCCGAAGTCGCGCACGTCCTGAGCAGGCTGAATGAACGTTCGACCGATGTAGTGGTTCCGGACCAGTCCGTGCTCCAGCGGCAGGCCACTCTGTTCGGCGAAGCCGGCGGCAGCCGCGTTGCTGGAATCGGGAACTGAGAAGACACAGTCGCCGCTCGCGGGGTGCTCACGCGCCAGCTCGCGGCCCATGCTGCGTCGTGCGTCAGCCGCGCCCATGCCAAACAAGATGGAGTCGGGGCGCGCAAAGTAGATCTGCTCGAAGACGCACATGCACTCGACATCGGCGGGTTCGTGTCGCAAGGCCGTGACAGCCCCGTCCGGGGTCACCTTGACGATTTCGCCCGGCGCGATCTCGCGCTCAAACTGAGCGCCTACGAGATCGAGTGCGCACGTTTCGGATGCGACGACCACCGTCTCTCCACGGTGCCCGATGGCGAGCGGCCGGAAACCGTAGGGATCGCGCGCCGCATAGAGGGCGTCGGGCGTGAGGATCAAGAACGAGTAGGCGCCCGCCAACTGACTAAGCCCATCGAGGACAGCGAGGTCGCGTGATGGCTGACGGGATGCGGCAATCAAGTGGACCAGGACCTCCGTGTCCATCGTCGATTGGAAGATCGACCCCGCACCCTCGAGCCGGCTCCGCAGCGTGCGAGCGTTAACGAGGTTGCCGTTATGGGCGACGGCCAGGAATCCATCCCGGTAGTTGACGAGAATCGGCTGCGCATTGGCGAGCGTCGGTGACCCGGTGGTCGAGTAGCGGTTGTGACCGATCGCACAGGTCCCGTCGAGGCGCGCGAGCGCGCTCTCATCGAAAACTTCAGCTACGAGCCCCATCCCCCTACGCGCCACTGCATTGTCACGGTCCGCAGCGACGATGCCGGCAGATTCCTGCCCGCGGTGCTGAAGCGCGTACAGCCCGAGGTAGACCCACTCCGCGGCGCGCCGGTGACTCATGACCCCGACGATTCCGCATTCTTCGCGAGGACCGCTCATCGGTTTGATTCCGTTTGCCGCATCGCGTTCGGGATACTGGTCTCCGAGCTGGCCTGCAAGACTGAGCGATTGGCGCTCCCAACGTCGACGACGTGGTACGCAGCGTCGCCGGTCACCCGTCCGCAAGCCCGGGTCACCACCTCCAGCTCCGCTAGCAGCTCGGCCGCACGGGACTCGTCGTCCTCGGCTACGGTAACGACATAACGCGCGCCGTCCTCACCAAAAAGCAAAGCGTGAGGGCCAGCGCGACCCGGGATCTCCAGCTCGACGCCGAGACCCGATTCGAGACCGAACATCAGCTCAGCTGCGGCAACCGCGAGTCCGCCATCGCCGACGTCGCGACAGGTGCCGATCAAGCCGGCCTCATTCAGCGCCAGGATCGCTTCGGCGTTCATCCGCTCGGCCTTCAGATCGACGGTCGGCGGTCGGCCCGCGACCTCGCCCAACACTTCCTTCAGGAACGATGAGGCGCCCAGGTGCGCGCCGTCACCGCCAACGAGCAGCAACCGGTCCCCGACCGCGGCTCGCCCTGGATAGATGCGCTTCTCGATGTCTTGGATCAGCCCGACCATCCCGATCGTCGGTGTCGGGTAGACGGCGCCAACGCTCGACTGGTTATAGAAGGAGACGTTACCGCTCACGACGGGTGTGTCGAGAGCACGACACGCATCGGCGATACCGCGCAGGGCCTCGACGAATTGATAGTATATGTCGTCCTTCTCTGGGTTCCCGAAGTTCAAGCAATCGGTTATTGCGAGCGGGGTCGCACCGACTGCCACCAGGTTGCGAGCTGCTTCGGCGACCGCCAGTGCGCCACCGCGGTACGGGTCGCAGTACACGTAACGTCCATTGCCATCTATGGTGAGCGCCAAGCCGCGTTGTGTGCCCTTGATCGCCAGGACGGCCGCATCCGCACCCGGGCCGATCACGGTCGCCGTCCTGACGTGGTGGTCGTACTGCTCGAAGACCCAACGCTTGCTGGCCAGGCTCGGGGCAGAGATCAGTGTCGCCAGCGCGGCTAGCGGCTCGACGCAGTCCAGCCAACCCGGGCGGGGCGACCAGGCGTGAAGCGAGGCCAGGTACGCCGGTGGCTCGACCTCGCGCACATACGTAGGCACCGCCTCTGTCAACGCCTCGACCGGAATCGCGCACACCTCTTCACAATCCTCGAAGACCCGCCAGATACCATCATCGGTCACCGATCCGATGCGGGTGCACGCCAGGTCCCACTTGTCCGCAATCGTCATGAGCTGGGGCTCCCGGTGGGGATCGGCGACGACCAACATCCGCTCCTGCGACTCGGAGAGCAGCACCTCGTACGGAGACATGTCGGGCTCACGGCGCGGCACACGAGAGACATCGAACTCGATGCCGGTGCCGGCGCGGGTCGCCATCTCGCTGCTCGACGACGTCAGACCTGCGGCGCCCATATCCTGAATCCCGATCGCGGCCCCTGACTCGATCAGCTCGAGGGTCGCTTCGAGCAGCAGCTTCTCACTGAACGGGTCGCCAACCTGGACCGTTGGCCGACTCTCGGCCGTGTCGTCAGCGAGCTCGGCGGACGCCAGCAGACTTGCGCCGTGGATCCCATCACGACCGGTCGATGCGCCCAAGACATAGACCGCGTTGCCGGGACCGCTAGCGACTCCACGAGTAAGGTCGTTCTGCGCGAGAATACCCACGCACATCGCATTCACGAGCGGATTGCCGCGGTAGGCATCGTCGAACACTACCTCGCCCCCAACGGTGGGGATCCCGACGCAGTTACCGTAGTCACCGATTCCGGCCACGACGCGTCGAAAGAGATACCGAACGTGAGGATCGTCTAGCTCGCCGAAACGCAGGCTGTTGAGCAGCGCGATCGGCCTTGCCCCCATGGTGAATACGTCGCGCAGAATGCCACCCACACCGGTGGCTGCACCTTGGTAGGGTTCGACGGCCGATGGGTGGTTGTGGGATTCCATCTTGAAGACGATCGCCAACCCCTCACCGATGTCGATCGCACCAGCGTTCTCGCCTGGCCCCTGGACGACTTGCGGACCGGTGGATGGCAAATCCGCCAACCGGGCACGCGAGTGCTTGTAGCCGCAGTGCTCGCTCCACATGAGGCTGAACACACCCAGTTCTGTCAGGTTGGGGTCGCGGCCTAGAAGCGCGCAAATCTGCTCGTACTCGTCGGTTGTCAATCCGTGGGCAGCTACGATCTCGGGGTTGACCAGCGGATCGTGAAGCGTGACCGTCATGCGGCTGCCTCCACCAACCCCTGAAAGATGCCTCGTCCATCAGCCGAACCCAGCATCCGGTCCATCGCGCGATCGGGGTGTGGCATGAGCCCCAGCACGTTGCCACGCTCGTTGATCACGCCAGCGATATCGTTGATAGAACCGTTGGGGTTCGCATCCAGACCCTTGCCACCCCGGTCGTCGACATAGCGGAACACGACCCTACATTCGTCCTCGAGACGGTCGATCATAGCGGGGTCAGCAGCGAAGTTGCCTTCGGCGTGCGCGACCGGGAACGAAATGACCTGCCCACGCTCGTATTGGCGGGTAAAGAGCGTGTCAGCGGTTTCGACCTTGAGGGATTGTGGTCGACAGACAAACGTCAGCCGATCGTTGCGCATGAGAGCGCCGGGTAGCAGCCCCGCCTCTGTCAAGATCTGGAAACCGTTGCAGATCCCGAGCACTGGCCCACCATCGACAGCAAAGCGAACTACCTCTTCCATGATCGGACTGAACCGTGCGATCGCGCCGGCCCGCAGGTAATCGCCGTACGAGAACCCGCCCGCCAAAACGACACCCTTTGCGCCTTGCAGATCAGTCTCTTTGTGCCACAACCACACGGGACAGGCGCGCTCGACAGCGGCCACCGCGTCAAACACGTCCTGATCACAATTTGTGCCGGGGAAGCGAACGATCCCGATGGGGACTTGGGTCATTAGCTTTCTTCTCGCATCACATGGTACTCGTAGCGCTCGATGATCGGGTTGGCGAGCAATCGATCGCACATCTCCTCGACCTGTGATTCGACCGCGTCGGACTCGTCCCCCTCAATCTCGAACGTGATCCATTTCCCGACTCGCATACTGCGGACACCTTCGTATCCAATGGCGGTCAGCGCGTGTTCGAGCGTCTCGCCCTGGGGATCGAGCATGCCCGGCTTGAGCTGGATGTGGACCTCGACACGAGCCTTCACGAATACCTGGGTAACTCTCGGCCTGTGATCCGACGATGTGCTTCGCGATATCGCTCTGTCGTGGCGCGAACCGCTGAGTCTGGAAGTTGGGGCAGTGGTGGCTCTCCGTTCCAGCGACCGGCGGCACGTTGGCTGTCGAGAAAGTCCCGAATCGGCTGCTTGTCGAACGAGGCTTGGGCACCACCTGGGGACCATTCTGTGGCATCCCAATAGCGTGACGAATCTGGTGTCAGGACCTCGTCGATCAGCAGGAGCTCTCGCTCGTCTCTCGTGGTCCAACCGAACTCGAACTTCGTGTCCGCCAGGATCAGACCTCGCTCGAGGGCGTGTGCGCGTGCCTCGGTGTACAGAGCCAACGAGCGGTCTCTAAGCTGGGAGGCGAGGTCGTCGCCTACGGTTGAGGCCAGCTCATCGTAAGAGATGTTCACGTCGTGACCGGTCTCGGCCTTCGTGGCCGGTGTGAAGATAGGCTTGGGGAGCAGGCCACCGCGCTCAAGCTCAGGCGGCACTTCGATGCCGGTCACCATCCCAGTTTCGGTGTACTCGCGCCATGCGGAACCGTCGAGGTAACCACGTACCACGCACTCGACCGGCAATGGTTCGGCTCGGCGGCAAAGCATAGAACGCCCAGCGAGCGTGTGGCGATGATCGACCAGCTCCGGCGCGTGCTCGATAATATCGTCGATGTCGGTCGTGAGCCGGTGATGCGGGCTGGCGGCTTCAAGCCGATTGAACCAGTAGTCGGACAGGTGTGTGAGAACCGCGCCCTTGTCCACAATACCTTGCTCAAAGACGATGTCGTGGGCCGACAGCCGATCGGTGGTTACGATCAGCAGCTCATCGCCAAGCGCGAACATCTCGCGCACCTTGCCGCTAGACAAATGTGGAACGGGGAGAGTGACGGACGTCACTTCGGTCGTCAATGTCGGTTGCACTCTTGTCCTCTCAGCGGGTTGAGATCCTGGAGACCACACCGTTGCGCTCGATGAACAGGGTGAGCGGTCGTCCTGACTCTAAGGCGTCCACAAACTCATTCAGGTCTTCCGCGCCGTCGAGTCGGCGCTGCCCAATCGCCAGCAGTATGTCACCGGACCGAAGCCCCAGCCGTCGAAAACCGGAGGTCGCATCGACCCGATCCAGATAAAACCCGTAGTCATAGGTGAGGAACATTTGAGACGCCATCGTTTTGTTGACTACGACGACCGAAGCGCCAAAGGGCGTCTCAAGCCGATCCGCGAGCACGAGGGGATCCTCCTGCGGAACGAACGTGACATTGAAGACGTTGCCGTCGCGTTCGGCGGTGATTGCGATCGGTTGGCCGGAGGGCGAATCGAGAAGCCGACCCTGCCACTCGATCGGCGACGGCAACACCTGACCGTCGGTCTCGGTGATGATGTCCCCGGGCCGAAGGTCGGCTTGGTCAGCCGGGCTCCCCGGATCCACCCGTTCGACCTCTACTCCCCATGGAGGCTGGCCGTCGCTGTCGAGGTCCACCAGATGCAATCCCGTCCAGGGCCGCCGGATCGATCCAAACCGAACGATATCGTCCAGCGCTCGCTGAGCGCGGTTGATTGGAATCGCAAACCCGAGACCGATCGAGCCGCCACCACCACCCGAGAAGATGAAGGCGTTGACGCCGATCACTTCACCTTGCGCGTTGACAAGTGGACCGCCGGAGTTGCCAGGGTTTATGGCGGCATCTGTCTGAATCATGTTTGACCAAACTTGGGGTTGACGCCCAGCACCGCGGCTCTCGGGCTGCACGTCGCGACCCAAAGCGGAGATCACGCCCACTGTTACAGAGGGGTTTCGGTCGGCGAGTAGATAACCGTAGGGATTGCCGATCGCGATTGCCCACTCACCGATCAGCAGATCGTCCGAGTCCCCCAGTGTCGCGACCGGTAGATCTTCAGCTTCAACTCGCAGGAAGGCGAGATCGGTGACCTCGTCGCCGGCTACCAGCTCAGCCGGGAGCTGGCGACCGTCCATCAACGTCAGCACGATGTCGGTCGCTCCTCTCACCACGTGCTGGTTTGTAATCACGTAGCCATCCTCGGAGACAATAAAACCGGAGCCTAGATTCTGGACTTGCCGCAGTCGCTCCCGCGGGGGAAACAGACCACGGAAGAAAGGATCATCGAACGGACTTCGCTCACGGACGACCTGCGTCGCGACGACGTTGACCGAGACGACCGCGGGACCCACGCGCTCGGCGGCTAAGACGATGGCAGTGCGCCGCGACTCGTCGATCTGGTCAGGTGACTGCGCGCGAGCCATGGCTGGCGACTGGTTGTCGCCAGGTATTGAGTCTGCCGACCGCCACCACGATACGCCGGCCAGCAGCGCCAAAAGGCCCAGACCGGCAATCAGGCGGTCAGCGCGCATACTGAACCTTCCAAAGGAAAAGTCCTTGAGGGGGCGCATGGGCCGCCCGGACGGGCTCGCCACGCGGTTGAAGCGCTCGTGACAACGACGACGGGTGGACCTGTTCGCGCCCTATGGAAACCAGCGCTCCAACGAGGGCGCGCACCATGTGACGCAAGAAGCGATTGGCGGTGATCTCCAACGCGTGCCCATTCCGGGTACGGTGCCATTCAGCGGAGTAAACCAAACACGGGCCCTCTGATACTCCCTTGGCGAAGTGCCGAAAGTCATGTGCCCCGCTAATCGACGATGTCGCCTCGTGGACCGCGTCCCAATCGAGACAGCGATCAAGCGCCCATGTGTAACGGCACACAAACGGTGAGTGCGCGAGTCGCCCGTCAGCAATGAAATACCGATACGTACGGCTCACCGCATCGTGCCGGGCATGGAAGCCCGCCGAAGCGGTCGTCAGCCGCTCGACCCATACGTCGTCGGGTAGCTGTGCGTTCCAGGCACGCATCAGCTCGCGATTCTCGATCGTTGTCTCGTGTTCGAAGTGAACCACTTGGCCACGGGCGTGAACGCCGGTATCGGTGCGACCCGAAGCGACCAACGATACGGGTTCTCCAAAGATCTTCTCGAGCGACCGCTCGCAGACTCCCTGCACCGTCTCCGCGTCGGCCTGCCTCTGCCAGCCACGATAACCGGTGCCGTCGTAGTGGAGCACACCTCTCAGGCGCTTCGACATGCGTTCGTCCAAGTAAAGTAGCAAAATACCGGGGGGGTTGTCGGGAAGCAATTCACTTCGCTACGTTCGGCTGCCGTGCGGCTAAAACTCCACACCCAGATCCTCCTCGGACTCGCGTTGGGCGCAGTGGCCGGCGTCCTCGTTGGGCCACCGATCGCGGTCATAAAACCGAGCGGCGACGCGTTCATCAAGCTGATTACGATGATCGTGGTCCCACTCGTTTTCGCATCGATCCTGCTGGGCGTGACCAGCCTCGGCGACCTAGCGAAACTGGGGCGTATCGGGATCAAGACGATAGGCTACTACCTGGCGACAACCTCGATCGCGATCACGATCGGGCTGGTGCTGGCCAACATCGTCCGGCCGGGCTCGCGGCTCGATCCAACGATCAAGGAC
>DAOWHI010000126.1 GCA_030641505.1 Gemmatimonadota bacterium
CAGAGTGGAATCGGCGGCGCATGACACCATCGTTTAGCGCGTTGTCGATGGCGACGATTGTCATCCCCTGATGGTGGGCCATGTATGTTTTGTTTGTTTTTTTTTTTTTCTTTTTTTTATCCCTCTCTGGCGTGAAATCGAGCGCTTCGTGAAAACCCAGCACGCCAAGTCCACCGTGCTCCGCCAATCGCTCGAAGTTGCGGGCCGCGGCGTTGGGGGCCACCATCACGGCCAGCCCGGTCGCGTACGGCGCCACCACGAGGTCTTCACTCAACCCTCGGGTCAACCCGAGCCCAGGAATCCCGAAGTGCGAGTACTGATAGTTCAGATTCAAGTCGCGGGCATTGTAGGCTGACTCCGACACACCCCACGGTACGCCACGCGTTCGGCCATACCGAATCTGACGATCGACGACTAGCCGCTGGGTTCGATCCAGCAAAGTGCCCGGCGCTGCGTCGACGACGAGGTAGGGCATCAGATACTCGAACATCGATCCCGACCACGACAACAGCGCTGAGCCCCGGCCGGTCGGTGTGACCGGGCGTCCGAGGTGAAACCAGTGCTCTACCGGAACGTCTCTCTTGGCGATCGCAAACAGGCTCGCCAATCGGGCCTCTGAGGCCAGCAGATCGTAGTAGCCGCTATCGTGGCGCCCGTCCGAGACCCGATACCCGATAGGAAACAGGTGTCGGGTCTCGTCATACAGGAAATCGAACTCCATCTCGTCGGCGAGCTGATCCGCCCGACCCGCGAACGCTTGCAGATTGCGGGTCAGCTCGGAGGCTCGCTGACACCCAGCATCGACGGCGCTGTCGAGCTTGCTGAGCCAGCGGTCGGCAACCACATCACCGCCACCCGATTCGAGCTGAATCCTGATCTCGGCGATCGTCGCTCGCGCCTCCCGACACAGATCTTGCGACTCCGTGACCACCGGAGTGACCGATAACATCCGCTCGATCTTCTCCCACCCTTCGGCCGCTTCGGGGTGTGAGGCGATCGTCTCCGGCACGCCATCTGCCAGAATCCGTCCCCAAGGCACCAGCCATTCCAGGTCCCTTAAGTGGCTCTTGATCGAGTCCCGGGCGGCGCGTGCCCATACCAGTAGCTCCGTCGGCGTCGATCCGTCACCCTCGGCAGTCAGCGCCTCGGCGACGTCGACCAGCTCGTCAGCGGCGGAATCGAGCGTCGCCAGCCTGACTGACCGGTCGGCCGGCGTCCCAGCGGTTTCGTTCAGTCCCTCGATGAGCGCCTTCACCGCCAACTCGAGATCGTGCCGAAGGACCGTCTGCGATCGATCAACGGGCCCCAGCGCACGCACCGCCTCGTTGACCAGCTCCATGGCGTCGGCTACACCGTTGAATGCCACCGCCCGAACGGCCGGCTCAGAGACAATCTCCCGACAGGCTGCAGCCGCTGTGAGCAGGTGACCCGCGAGGTTTCCGCTATCGACGGTCGAGATATACCGCGGCTCGAGCGGCACCAGCGTCTGCGTGTCGTACCAGTTGTAGTAGTGACCTTTGAACCGTTCCAGCTTCCCTAGGGCCGTGATCGTCTGTCCCACCCGTTCCTCGAGCTCGAGCGTTCCGATCCAGCCGAAGTCCCTAGCCGCGACCACTGATAGCGCGTACATCCCGATGTTGGTGGGCGATGTGCGGTGTGCGATCAGTGGCTCCGGGTCCTCCTGCAAGTTGTCTGGAGGCAACCAATTGTCTTCGGCTCCAACAACGATTTCGAAGAACCGCCATGTGCGCCGTCCGACCGTGCGAAGGGTGCGCGTTTCCGACGCACCGATCGTTGCTACCTGTTCCTTCTCACGGGGTCTACTGAGGCGCAACGCGATCGCCGGTGACAACACCCAGAGCAAGATGACGGGCAGCGCAAGTAGCAGGGCGGTTGGACGGATCAGTACCAACACGATCGCTGCCCCCACGCCGAGCGTGATCGGTTTCCACATCGACCGATAGATCTCCACCACCGTTGTCGCGACCCCACGGCCGGCTCGGGCGGCTGTCACCCATTCGAGCAAGCGACGGCGAGATACCAACCGAACCAGTGTGCGGGCGATCGCGTCAACCATTATCGCCGCGCGGTTGGCGACAAACACTACTACCAAGCCCACCCGAGCCGTCGCCATGACCGCATCGCTGAGGATGTCACGAATGTGCGAGCGCTTCGCGATCCCACGTCGGCGTGGCAAGAACCCACTCAACACCGGCACCACCTGTGGCATGCCGATCGTAGCGACGACAAACCCGGTCCAAAGCAATGGCGAGAGTGGGAGCAGAGCCCATCCCGCGACCAACAGCGCGAACGTCGACGGCGCAGATAGCGTGCGGCGCAGGTTGTCGACCATCTTCCATCGGTTGATCAGCGGCAGGGAAAGGTCTCGTCGCTGGCCGTTGACACTCGGCGGTCGACCGACAATCCACGGCAACAGTTGCCAGTCACCTCTCGCCCAACGGTGTGCCCGCCGGGCGCTGGTCTCGTAGTTGGTTGGAAAGTCGTCGAACAGTTCGATATCGCTCACCAGTCCTGTGCGCGCAAATGAGCCCTCGAACAAGTCATGGGACAGCAGCGAATTCTCAGGAACCCGGTCCGTCAGCGCAGCTTCGAAAGCGTCGACATCGTAGATGCCCTTTCCGACGTAGGACGCTTCGTTGAACAAATCCTGATACACATCCGAAACGGCGGCCGAGTACGGATCGATCCCGGTCGGCCCGGAGAAAATCCGGTGATACCAAGAAACCTCTCCCGCGGCCGGGAGCACCGGTGTGATTCGTGGCTGAAGGATCCCGTATCCCGCCTCTACTCGCCCAGTCGTCGCGTCAAAACGAGGTCGGTTGAGGGGATGCGCCATCGCACCGATCATGCGCTGCGCGGCGCCCGGCGGGAGCCGGGTGTCAGAGTCCAAAGTGATCACGAACTTTATGTTCTTGGGAACGTCGGTGAGCCCATCACGTCGTTCGATGAACGTGGTGTCGCGCGCCCCGCGCAGGAAACGATTCAACTCGTGGATCTTGCCACGCTTGCGCTCCCAACCCATCCACCGGCTCTCACCCGCATTCCACACCCGTCGCCGGTGTAGGAGCAGGAACCTCGGGCCACCATCCGGTCGCGAGCCGTACTTGTTGTTCAGTTCGCTAATCCCGGCGGCGGCGGCGGCCAGCACGAGGTCGTCATCGCTCAACGTCTCCTCTCCGGCGTCAGCCCAGTCGGACAGCAGGACGAGCGCGACATGACCATGGGGTCCTACCAAATAATGGCGCTCGATCTGCTCGACCTGGTCGCGAGCGTCGGCCTCGCTGGATAGCATCGTCGGGACCGCGATCAAAGAGCCAAACTGCTCCGGAATGCCGGAGCGGAAATCCAGTTTTGGCAGCCGTCGCGGACTCAAGAGTTCACTTATGTCGCGGTGAAGAACGGCCACCGCGAGATCACTCGCCGGAATCACCGACAACGCCGCCAGAACCACTAACACGGCTGAGCTCGCACCAAGCTTGGCCGAGTACACAACCAGCAGTGTGATCAGCAATCCAGTGACGATCGCCAATGTGCCCAAGTAACCCAGCGTCGCGAAGGTCAAGAATGCGCGCCTGGCCCAGCGCGAGATGGGGGCTCGAAAACCAAGCTCCTTTTCGAATCCGTTCCGACCACCGCGGATCAAATGGTGCCCCAGATACCGATCTACGTCTCCGTCCTCGGTCGGTGACTGCG
>DAOWHI010000219.1 GCA_030641505.1 Gemmatimonadota bacterium
CGCCGACGCGATCTCGGTGGCCAGCCCGTTCCCCCACCGCTCACGAACAATCGCATAGATCACTTCGACCTCTCCGGTTGGCAGACGTTGAAGCCCTCCGTGCCCGACGAACTCTTTAGTCACTCGGTCAAACAAAATCCACACCCCGAACCCATGTTTATCCACGTGTGCCGCGAAGGACTCCACCCAGCGACCGCTCTCTGTGCTGTCCAGTGCCCGGCGCGGAGGAAGGTGTTTCATGACCTCCGGGTCACCTACGAGAGCCTGATACGCCTCCGCATCGCCGAGCTCGAAGTGACGCAGGAGAAGTCGATCCGTCTCGAGGGCGGTTTTATGTCCGATCCGGAAACGAGGCATGGTCATGACGATTAGAGCCTAGCCGATGGTGACACTCGTTGCGACCGGACGCATACTCTACCCCGTGGCAGCAGAGCCATTACCACCGTCCCTGTCGGGTCGCGCTCTGACGAGTGGCGAGCTCGCCCGCGCAGTCGGGGTTGGGGTCGAAACACTCCGATACTACGAGCGCCGAACTCTGCTTCCGAAGCCGCCCAGAAACCGCGCCGGGTACCGCCAGTACCCACCGTCCGCCGTGACGCGGGTCGCGTTCATTCGGCGCGCTCAGGAGTTGGGGTTTACGCTTCGCGAGATCAACGAATTGCTGCACCTACGGCTGGATTCGACAACCACGTGCTCAGAGGTCGAGGACAGGGTCGCGGAAAAGGTCAACGAGATCGACACCAAGATGGACGACCTCGGGGAGATCCGAGACGCACTGGAGCGCCTTGCTGAGCGTTGTCGCACTTCACCGCCCACAAGTCATTGTCCATTCCTGGAGGAACTGAGCAAACAGTCGAGCCGCTCGATCTAGGTGGACTTGACTCCGTACCATGGTACGGAGTCTATACTCGCTCATAGTCAGACAGGAGAAGCGTGACGTTGAACATCGAGCTCGTTTACGACACCGGGTGTCCAAACCTGAAAGCGGCGAGGGATCTGCTGAGATCAACCCTCGGAGAACTCGGTCACCCCGCGGAATGGAGTGAGAAGCAACAATCTCTGGATGCCTCGGCGGGGACACGTTACGGCTCGCCGACGATCCTGGTCGACGGTAGGGATGTCGTCGTCGACGCTGTACCCCAGGCGGCCGGGTGTCGGATATACCGTGACGAAGACGGTAACCCGTCTGGTGTGCCCTCAGCCGGCGCGGTCATGCTCGCTGTGAAAACAGCTCTGGAATAGAAGCGATCGCGCGGCCGTCAGTGAAGGTTGGTATGAGGGAAGGAATTTCCGAAACAGGTTCGCTTTTTGGTTCGATTGGAGTCGCGGTAACCAGCACGGCCGCGAGCATCTGTTGCATCGGGCCATTGGGAATTGCGCTGTTGGGCGTCAACGGCGCGATCCTAGCAGCGACCCTCAAGCCCTACCGGTTCTATTTCCTCACCGCCTCGCTCTTAATGCTCGGGTACGCACACTGGACCATCCGTCGGAAAAACCAAAATACAAAGGCCGAGGCGTGCTCGGTGCGATCGGGTCGCATAGTCACTCTCGTGCTGTGGGTCGCGACCACAATGTGGTTCGCCGCGGTGGTGATTCAATTCGCAGCGGACCGTTACTGGCTCTAGGAGGCTGAGAAATGCGCAAAACGATGTTGTTGGCGACTGCACCGCTGGTGCTTGTCGGGACTCTGAATTGGAACGCTCCCGCGCCGGACGGCTACACCGTCCTCGATCGCGAAGCGCGACCGTTCGCAACCGCCTTCGACGAGGCGGAGGGAAAGGTCCGCCTGGTCATGTATGTGAGTCCCACGTGTGGTGGCTGCTTGCTGGGCGCGCGAGAAATGCAGCAGGAGGTCTTGGAGAAGATCGATAGCACCGCGCTCGAGGTTTATGTCGTTTGGGGACCGAAGAATGGCGGGCGGGAGAGCCACGTGGACCGGGTCATAAGCCTGGTCGATGACAGCAGAGCGACTCAATACTGGGACGAGCACGCAGCGGTTGCTGGCCCCTACGACAAGCTGTTCGATCTCGCTGGACCCTGCGCGGGTGTGTTCGCGCTCTACGGGCCGGACGCGAAGTGGGACACGGCCAATCCACCCGAGCCGCTGGTTTGGCAGGATGCGCACGCGGACCAGCGAGGCAGAGAGGACAACCCGCCTCTCGACGCCGAAGCCATGGCAGACCACGTCAGGGCTCTGCTCAAACTCTGAGCGAACGGGTGGTGATCCACCCGGCAATCACGATACCACCGATCATCGCGCCGCCGCCCAACGCCAGCACGGGTTGAGTCGCCACGAGGATCACGAGGATCGCCAGATAAAGGACGATCGTTAGCGCCGGAATCCACGGGTGGCCGGGCACCTTGAACGGTCGTTCCAGGTCGGGCCGGATCTTTCGCAACCGGAAGTATCCTGCCAGAACCATTGCGTCCACCGTGATCGCCACCATCATCATGAATCGGATGATCAGCTCGAAGGCGCCCGACAGGGCCAGGATCCCGATCCAGATCGATATGAAGATCAGCGCATTGCGCGGTGCTCCCCGCGCATCGACACGAGCCAGAGCCTTGAACGCGAGACCGTGCTGGGAGAGCCCGTACGCCACGCGCGGCATACCCAAGAAGTTGACGTTGATGCTGCTCAGCAGAATCAGCAGGCTCGCAACGACCACCAGCTTCCCCGCCATGTTCCCGAAGACGCCGGCGACGGCATCGCTGGCGACCAGTTCCGAGCCCGCCATCTCGGCGGGCGTGAGCGCGGCCAGAAAGGCGACGTTGACCAGCAGGTAGAGGACCAACACCGCCACCGCGCCGCCGAGCAGGATTCGGGGCAACGCCCACCCGGGGTCTTTTACTTCCTCGGCCATCTTGGCGGCGTCTTCCCACCCGTAGTAGGCGAACGACACCGACTGGTAGGCGAGCGCAAACCCGAGCAAGCCGAACTCGGTGCTCGTCAGCCCGCCTACGCCCCCCGCGAAGCCGGCCATGTCCCCGGCCCAGATTCCGGCCGCGGCGATCACCAAAATCACCAGCACTTTGATCGCGGTGGTGACGTTCTGGAAAACGGTGCTTGTCTCGAGCCCGCGGGTGTGGAGAAAGAAGTAGGCGAGGACAACGCCACCGGCGAGAATCGGAACTGAGCCCTGTCCGGCCAGGATCCGAACGTACTCGGCGATGACGACGGCTTTGGATGCGCCGGAAAAGGCGCGGGTCACCAAGAGCTCGGACCAACCGGCCAGAAACCCCATCGTCGGACCCCAAGCGTGGCGAGCGTAGACGTACTTCCCGCCTGCTTCTGGGAGCGCGGCGGCCATCTCGGACAGCACTAATGTGCTGAGGCCGGCCACGATCCCACCCAACACCCACACCCCGAGGATCAGCCACGCATCGCCCAGGTAACCGGCGATAAGCCCCGGAGTCCGAAGGATCCCGGCGCCGATAACGATGCCGACCGTGATCGCCATCCCATCGCGGATGCGCAAGACACGGTGCAGGGACGGGGCGTCGGATGTCGTCATGGCGTACCCATTCTAATAACCTGTGGGGTTTGGATGACCAACCTGCACCAAGCGGCGGCTCCAAGCCGGGAGTAGATCCGTCATGAGCAAACCGAAGATCCTCGTCACTTCAGCCGCTGGACGGACCGGGTCAGCCGCGGTGCTGCAACTCATTGATAAAGGATTCCCCGTTCGCGCGTTCGTGCGCCGCCGCGACGGTCGGGCCGAGGCTCTCGAGCGAGCCGGTGCTGAGCTAATGGTCGGTGACCTGTTCGACATGGAGGATCTACGAGCGGCGCTGATCGGTGTTCAGCGAGCTTATCATTGCCCGCCGTTCGCTTCGAACCTCTTGCACGGGGCGATGCTGTTCGCGCTCGCCGCAGAGGAGGCAAGGCTCGAAGTCGTCGCGCTCATGAGCGGGTGGAACCCACACGCAACGCATCCCTCGGTCCTGACCCGCGAGCACTGGATCGCCAACCAGCTGTACCGCTGGATGCCGACCGTCGATGTGATCCACGTCAATCCAGGCATATTCTCGTTTCTCTACCTGCTGGGTTTGCCGGCGATCGTGCACATGGGCCGGCTCCTGTTGCCTTTTGGCGATGGCCGAAACGCACCGCCAGCGAGCGAGGACATCGCCCGCGTTGCGGTGGGGGTATTGACCGACCCGGCATCCCACATCGGCAAGTCGTACCGGCCGACAGGACCCGAGTTGCTCTCACCCAACGACATCGCCGACATCTTGACCACCGTCGTGGGACGAACGGTCAAGTACCAAGACGCGTCGATCAAGATGTTCACCAAGGCCGCCGTGGCACTTGGAGTTTCGATGTTCGAGATCTCTCAGATCCGCTACTATGCCGAAGAGATCAAGTGCGGTGCATACGAGATCGGCGCCCCCACCGATCATGTACGAGCAGTCACCGGACAGGAGCCCGAGAGCTTCGAGAGCATCGCCGGTCGTTACATCGACAATCCAAAGTTGATTCACCCTAGTCTCGCTGTGGGCAGCAAGCTCGGGGCGATCGGCTTCATGGCGCGAGTGGCGGCGGCTAGCGTGCCCGACATCGACCGGTGGGAGCGCGAACGAGGTCATCCGGTGTTGCGCAACCCACTGTTGGCTCAGGATAGCGAGGAATGGCGCGCCACCGCCGAGAAGCAGCGGCTCAACTTGCTGTCGGGCGTACAGTAAACGTTGGCGGGGACGATTCAGACCGGGTACGATCTGGCTGACCAAGCTGACTTCTACGGCAATCGATAAGGGATAGACAAGGAGGCGGTATGTACTTGCGTCTTTCGACGTTGCTCTTTCTTTTCATCGGACTGCCCGCCCGGGCAATCGCACAGCAACCCACTGACCAGTTGGGCGAAGTCAGCTTTTCGACGTCGTGCGCGGACGATGTTGGAGCCGACTTCAACCGTGCCGTGGCCCTGCTCCACTCCTTCGAGTTCGAAGAGTCACGCGGCGTGTTCACATCGATCGCCGAGAAAGATGCAGACTGTGCGATGGCCCACTGGGGCGTGGCGATGACGTACTACCACCCGTTGTGGGGACCGCCGACCGAGAGCGACCTCGAATTCGGAAGCGCAGCTGCCAAAAAGGCTCAAGACCTGCCCGCCACGGACCGAGAGGAAGCCTTCGTCGAGGCGATCGCGGCCTTTTACCGTGACTACGAAACGCTCGACCACCGGACGCGGGCACGCGTCTACGAAGACGCTATGGCCGACGTGTATTGGACAGTACAGGTGGAAGACCACGAAGCCGAGATCTTCTACTTGCTGGCGATCCTGAGCAACGCGGACCCGACCGACAAAACCTACGAGGTACAGAAGCGGGTCGGGGGTAGAGCGGAGGAAATGTGGGTGGAGATGCCAAACCATCCGGGGTTGGTGCACTACATCATCCACAGCTACGACTATCCGCCATTGGCCGACGACGCAGTCGAGGCCGCCCATCGTTACCTGGAGATCGCCTCCGCCCTTCCGCACGCCCTGCACATGTCGTCGCACATCTTCACCC
>DAOWHI010000233.1 GCA_030641505.1 Gemmatimonadota bacterium
CCGAACCCCCAAAGTTCACCCGATAGCGGATCGTCACCGTCTATATTCTCCCAATCTCCCGTGAAACCATTGTGGCAGCGACAGATCTACAACCGGCTCATCGTTCCGGTGACCCGCGTAGCAACGCCGCTTGTGACGCGAGCCGTCCCCAAGGTCGACCGCGGGATCGCCGCGCGCCAGGGCGTGCTGGCGCGTTGGCAGCGGGCCGCTGAGGCGACCGCCGGGCGGTCCCCGGTCATCTGGCTGCACGCAGCCAGCGCCGGAGAGACGCTCCAAGCGCGACCGCTAGCAACCGCCATCCGCCGCGCCCAGCCGGACGCGGTGATCTTTTTTACCCACTTCTCACCCTCTGCTGAGCGGCTCGTCCACTCCTGGGACGTGCCCGACGCCGTCGACTATCTGCCGCTCGACTACCCGGCGCAGACACGTCAGCTAGTTGAGCTCCTGGCGCCGGACGCACTCGTGCTGGTAGGTGGAGAGACGTGGCCGAACCTGGTTTGGGCGGCGTCGGATGCGGGTGTCATGTTGGGACAAGCGTGTTGTCGTCTGGTGGGTTCAGCGCGAGTCAAATGGCCGGTGCGGGGATTGACCCGGGATCTGTATCACCGTTTTGACGCGGTTGCGACGATTGCGACTGCCGACGCTGAACGATTGGCGGACCTCGGCGTCGACGCGAGCAGAGTGCGTGTCGCCGGGGACACTCGCGCCGACGTGACGCTGGAGAGAGCGCGCGAGGCGGGGCCTGACGAACCGGAGTGGCAGCCGCCGGAGGGCGCCGGCCCAGTCATCGTGGGTGGTAGTACGTGGCCGGCCGACGAGCGGGTATTGTTGGCGGCGCTTGCTCGGCTCAGAACGACGCATCCCAGCGCGATCGCGATCGTCGCGCCGCACGAGCCGACCGATAAGGCGATTGCGCGGCTCGAGTCTCGGGCCCGGGGGTTCGGACTCGAGACCTGCCGGTTCGGTACCGGGGAGGGGCTCGCAGAGTGCGCGGTGGTGATCGTCGATCGGCTAGGGGTGCTGTACCGCTTGTATGCGATTGCCGATTTGGCCTACGTCGGCGGGGGCTTTGGAGGCGCAGTCCACAATGTGATGGAGCCCGCGGCGCACGGGGTCCCAGTTGCGATCGGGGCCAACCACGGCCAGCCCTATGAGGTCGATGTTCTGGAGCGGTCGGGGGGATTGGCAGTCGTCGATTCACCGGCCGAGCTAGCCGCCCGTTGGCGGGCGTGGCTGCCAGACGATGCCGCTGGCAAAGCGGCCAAGGCTGCACTGGAGCAAATGGCGGGTGCCACCGAACGCACGTTGGCGTTCCTGCGCGAGGGTGGGTTCCCGATCTAGCCTGCTAACGGAAAAGCGATTCGGATCGGTTGATCAGCAGCCGCCGCCGCGACGGGGCAACCGCCCGCGGGAGCTGGCACCGAGAATGCCGCCCAGGATCCCGCCGCCACGTCCGCTGGTGGCTCCACCGATCGCGCCACCGATACCACCCGCCACGGCGCCACCCCGTCCACCGAGAATCGCACCGATCGAAGCGCCAACAGCGGCGCCTAGGATGGCGTCCTCGGCGCGGTTCGAGCCGCCGCTCGGGAACGTGGTCGGGGTCACCGTCGGAGGTGCAGTCGCGACCGGATCCGGTGTATTCGGCGTGTCGGCGACGTCAGGCGAGTCGGCTGGTTCCGGATCGGGGACGACCGGCGTGGTTGCCGGCTCCACGATCGGCTCGTCGACGATCTCGGGGATCGGCTGGCCCGATTCCTCGGGCTCGGTCGTAGCCTCAGCTGGTGCTTCGATGTACACCGTGCGGTAGATCACCGTCGGACCCGGCTCGGGCCGCTTGACGGTGCGCTTCTCGGCGCGCGTTTCCGGCGCTGGGTCACCGAGCAGAACGACTTCGGGCGCCGTACCGTTGGGACCCATCGGCATGCCCTGATCCGTGCTCGCCAGGGCGGTAGACTGCGAGGACTTGAACACCACGCGCGGGGTGGTGTCGCGTGACGCGGGCTCGCCTTGACAGGCGAGGACGCCGGCGATCAACACCGCGGCCGGAATCAGCGTACGCGGACGGGTCATCTGTACAACCTCCGATGGGGACTTCGGCCAGCTACGGACATCAGGTCTTGTACGCCTGATGCCGTGTGGGGTTCCCGACTGTAAAACGAGTCGGGTCTGGCGGCGACGGGTCTGGCTAGAACCGAACTCCGCGCCGCCCACCGAGGCCGACACCGCTCAGTCCGGCGCCGCGATCGAAGACGAGCGTCGTCCCGGCTACGCCGCTGGGGCGACAGTCCCCGCCAACGGAGGTGCCGACGCGAAAACCGCCTCGCCGTCCACCGGTGTCGGCGACGGTCGAGATGCCACCACGCGCAGTATCGCGCCGCGGATCGACACGAATGGAGCGCCGCGGGTTGGGCTGTTCCAAAGCCAGCGAGGGGGCATCGATCGACAAGGCCTCGCTGGTGACCACCGTTGCGGTCGGGGCCGCGACGGTTTCGACCGGGACCGTCGGACCTTGCGGCGCCGCGACTCGGCGGGGGGTTGTTTTCGCCTCCTCGGCTGCTAGGTCATCGAGGACGACTAGCTCGGGTGCCGCGTCAGTTGGACCGAGGGCAAAACCATCGACCGGCTCGTCGTTGACAGCGGTTGGTGCAGTCATCGGCGCCACTGTGGCTTCATGCACGGGCTCGTCGGGATCGCCGACAAACGCCGCGACCGTCCCAACGGCAATGACCAAGGGTGGGACTCCAAACCGAGCGAGCTTCAACGACATCTCAACCTCCAGGCGGTATGGTCGAGGCTGGCGAACACGATCCTACCCCGATTAGACGGGGCGCGGCCGGGTTTTGTTCCAACGTGGTTTCTTAGCGAGCAACCACGTTGGTTGTCAGCATCCGATCAAACGACCGCTGACGCTGGCTGGCAGTCGGCGCACAGGCCGGTGAACTGGACCGTCCAATTCTCCACCCTGAAGCCGTTCTCGGCGTCCACCGGCGGTGGAACGCGGCGCAGCTTCTCATCGTGCACGTCGACGATCTTCTTGCACTGACGGCAGATCAAATGATGGTGGGGTCGGACGTCGACATCGTAACGCGCTTCGTTGTAAAGCGGGTTGACCTTTACCACGATTCCCAGCTCTTCGAAAATCTCGAGGTTCTTGTAGATCGTATTGAACGAGATCGTGGGGTATCGCTCACGGACGGTCTGGTAGATGATCTCGGCCGAAGGGTGGCGATTGCAGTTCGCCAATACCGCCTCAAAGATCGCCAGCCGCTGGTGGGTTACCGATAGCCCAGCCGCCCGGCATTGGGTGATGAAGCTTTCGCGCTGTTCGTTGGACAGTCTCATTGGTAACGCCCGATTATAGCCCGGTGGGATGTCTGCAGCAACCAGCGTGGGCGTTACAAGCGACGTGTAATCGAGACTCCAAACCAGTGCTCTACCGATTCGTAAACACCATCGATCGTGGCGTCGTTTTCGGGGAAGGCGACCCCTTCGCGATCCTCGAGCAGCGAGAACCGATAGGCAAAATCGAGGTCGAATACGGACCGACGCAAGCCGAGTCCGATTGAATAACTGTTGCGCGTCGCATCCGGGATGATGGGATTCACGGAGACAACGTTCGCTGGTGTTTCCTCCCACGCATAGCCGAGACGTAGGATAGCCTCAGGTAGGTACTCGACTTCGGCGCCGACGCGCACCGACCATGCGTCGTCGTAGTCCAATCCGATCGGGCCATCGAGAGTCGGAACTTCGAACTCGAGCTGGATCGCATCGACAGCGCTCCAGTTAACCCATTGCAAGTCAGCCCGGAGCCACAGCTCGGGGATCGGTTGAAGGGCGACCCCGCCGACCGCCATGGACGGGAACGTGAGCGGGATGCGCGTGTTCTGGGAGACGAACCGCTCATTGAGCAAGTCGCCGACGGTGCCTTCTCCGAATGGCACAGCCCGCAGTTCGGCGGGCGCAATGCCAACAAAGTCTGCGATGCCGTTGAGATCGACCTCGATCTCACTGCGCACTTGGGCACCGAAAACTATCTGCTCCGACGGCACGAACATGGCTGCGCCATTCCAACCGATGCCGGTCCCATCGGTGTCGATTCGGGAGCGTGCCAAGTCCACCGGGCCCAGCCCAGCCAAGGCACTGAGCTCAGGGTCTTGCTCGAAGCGACGGATGTCAAACCTCACGTTTAACACATCGACTCCGACCGCGAAACTCCAGCCGTTGTACGGGCCGGCAGCGACCACCGGATTGAAGTTGATCGAGCGCAGGTCGGCGTCGAAGGATCGGAACCGCCCGACGAAATCGCTCGGGTCCTCCCACTCGACCGCCAACGTCCACGGCGTGTTGATCGCGATCCCACCGGTCAACTTTTCGGCGACGGTGTGAGAGATGTAAAGCGAGCCGCCAATGGTGGGGCTCGACTCGCGATCGAACTCCTTGGTACCAAATCCTCGAAACCGGCTGGCGTTAGCCCCGAGCGTCGCGCCGGCCTGGACGAACGTGCCGCTCAGATGGGCCATGCCAGCTGGGTTGTAGAAGACGGTGCTTGGATCGTCGGGCATGGCGGTAGCGGCTCCGCCTAGCGCGGCCGGCCGAGCGGCGAGATCCCATTGAAGAAAGGCCTGTGCGCGGACCATCCCCGGTGTGACGATGAGGACAATTCCGAGCAGAGTTCCGGCGACGGTTTTTGAGGTAAGCACGTCTGTGCGAACAGTAGCCAGCGGCACGGATCGTTGCAACCAAATCGGTCGGCGTCGTTTCGAACGAAGGATTAGCTTGCCGCTCCCATGAGCCGCCACTCCTCCACGCGCCACTTCAATGTCAAGATCCCGGTACGCTTCCGCGATCTCGACCCGATGGGTCACGTCAACAACTCGGTTTACTTCACCTATCTCGAAGTAGCCAGAACCGCATACTGGCAAGAGCTGCATCACGATTACTCGTACGACGTGCTCGACTTTGTGGTGGCGCGGGCGGAGTGCGACTTCGTGTCGGCGGCGATGCTTCGTGAAACCGTGCGCGTCGAAGTGCGGCTATCGAGAATCGGCACCAGTTCGTTTGTGCTTGACTATGAGCTGTTCGACGAACAGAGCGAACGGCTCGTCGCACGTGGTACGACGGTGCAAGTGATGATCGATCGCAAAACCGGCAGGCCACGCCAGATCGAGCCCGAGCTACGGGCGAGGATGCGGTCGTTTTCTGAGCACTGGGGAACGACTCCGGAGCAGTAAGACTAGTCCCTGGGGCGCTGCTGATCGGGTCGTCGGTCGGGCTGGTTTTGTAGCGCATTCGAGCCGCGTGGCTGACGCACGCCGCGCTGGTCTCCACGTTGTTCCTGCCGGCGATCACTTCGTCGCTGGGCCATTAGTTGTCGCAACCGGGCGTCGAACTGTCGGTTGAAGAGCATGAACTTGGCACGCTGCTGAGGTGTCAGCAGCTGTCCCAGCCGCTGTCGCTGTTGCTCTCGTAACCGTTCCGTCGTGTGTCGTTGAGCCTCGACTTGGTCGAGTGCTCGGCGCACCTCGTCGTCGTTGACGGGCTCCTCCTGAAGCGCTTGTTGTAGCCGCTGCGTGGCGCGCCTCCGTTCGGCGGCGGCCTGCCGATTTTGACGCCGGAACTCGAGCATCACCGTTTCCAGTTCGCGAGCTTCACGGTCGTTTAGCTCGAGCGCTTTCTGCAGTCGCTCGAGACGAACCCGCTCGAGTTGCTCGACACCGGCCGGCGTGTCGACCTCTTGACCGATCAACGGGCTTCCCGATAACCCGAGCGCGATGACAATCAACAGTGCGTAAGACGTTCGGTTCATAAGTCGAAGCTCGTCGTTGACAGTTCGCTCAAGATCGCGGCCTGGTCCTCTTCAGTGAGTGAAGCGAACTCTTCTTCCAGGGGCGTGATGCCGTATTCCCGGGTCTCAAAACCACCGTTGAGCACGGCCAGCATCGCCTCCAGCTCGGTCTCGCCTTCCAAAGCGTCGATCGCGTCTTCGGCCGCTCGGTCGGCTTGATCGATAACGGCGAGCCGGGTCGGAGCGTCGGCCGGCTCGTCGGACGTCAGCACGAACACACCCATGACGGCAGCCGCGGCCGCGACAGGAATCCACCATCCACCGCGTTGAAGCAAGCGCACCGTTGGCCACCGCGTCTCTGGGGCGATGGCGTCGACGATACGGTCACGCTGAGCCGCAAACTCACCGGCCGAGGGCGCCTCCGGTTCGACACGCAGCGCCTCAAACACCTGCTCGAGCTCGGCCAGCCGTTGAGCGCACACGTCGCACGCCTCGAGATGCGTGGCGATCGTGGACGGCGCGTCGGGGGTTTCCGGCTCGTCGAGCCAACCGATCAGTTGTTGGTCGGTCAGGTGTTTCACGGCGGTGGGGCCTCCTTCATGTATCCGTCGCGCAATCGGGTCACCGCGTGGTGAAACGAAACCCGAGCGCTGTTCTCCGTGGTCTTGAGAATGTCGGCGATCTCCTTGTACGGCAGATCGTCATACACCCTCAAGATCACGATCGCGCGCTGCATCTCGGGCAGCGATTCGATCCGCTGCCTCAAATCCTCGCTCAGCGCGGCGACCTCGGCCCGTCGGTCGGGTCCCGGGTCGGGGTCGGCGATTCGCTCGTCGAGCTCGCGATGGTCGCGCCGATGGCGACTCCGCATCGCATCGTACGCCAGCCGGACCGCGATTCGATACAGCCAGGTCGAGAACGCCGATCGGCGTTCGAAAGTCCCGAGCTGCTCCCAGGCTCGAATGAACGCGTCCTGGGTCAGGTCCATCGCCAGATCCCGGTCACTGGTCATCTTGACCAGCGTTCCGAAGATCCGGGGCTGGTGACGGTCGACGAGCTGGCCAAACGCCTGTGCGTCGCCGGCCTGCGCCTGCTTGACCAGCTGGTCGTCGCCCATGGGGTCGTCCCGTTCCGGGTTTCCCTGCCACAAATTGGACGCCGTGGGACCCTGAATATTAAGCCCGGCAACCACTTCCCGCGCTACTCGGTGCGTGGTAGCGGGGCCCGGGCGCGGCCCTGGAGACGGGGGTCCATCGCGTCGCGCAGGCCGTCCCCGAAGAGATTGAAGCCGAGCACGACGGCACCGATCGCTAGGCCCGGGAAAACCGAGATCCAGGGCGCAGTGCGCAGAAAATCACGGCCGTCCGCGATCATCGACCCCCAGGAGGGCGTCGGGGGTTGGGCGCCCAGGCCGATAAACGACAGCGCCGCCTCGAGCATGATCGCGCTGGCCATCCCCAGCGTCACTGCGATGATCGCCGGGGCGATGCAGTTCGGCAGCACATGGCGCGTGATCAACCGGGCGTCGCTCATCCCGAGCGCACGCGCCGCCTGCACGAAGTCCAGCTCGCGCACGACCAGCGCCTGCGAGCGAACGAGCCGCGCCAGCCCCGCCCAGCCGACGATACCGATCGCCACGAACACCACGCCGAGCCCGGGCTGGAATGCGGCGGTGATGGCGATCAATAGTAGCAGCGTCGGGAACGCCAGCGTGATATCGGCCAGCCGCATGATTAGCCCTTCGATCCGGCCCCCGTAGTAGCCGGATACAACGCCGAGAAACACGCCCAGCGTGAAGGCGATCGTTTGCGATGCGACGCCGACCAGGAGTGAGATTCGGGCTCCGTAGAGGACCCTCGACAGGATGTCGCGTCCGAACGAGTCGGTGCCGAACCAGTGGTCGCGCGATGGGCCCTCCAGACCTCTGGCCAGGTTTTGCGCCAACGGGTCGTACGGTGCCAGCCACTGGCCGAGGAGCCCGACCACGACCAGCATCAGCATGATCGTCGCCCCGGTCATCGCCAGCCGATTCCGGCCAAGCGCGCTCGCCAGTCGATTATCTCGCGTCACGCCCATATCGCACTCTCGGGTCCAGGTATCCGTACAATAAGTCCACGGCGAGGTTGACGAGCACGAACACGATCGCCAGGAAGAGTACCGTGCCCTGAATGACCGGCAGGTCTCGCTTGAGGATGGCGTTAAGCGCAAAACGGCCAATGCCTGGCCAGGCGAAGATCGACTCGGTGAGAACCGAACCCGACAAGTACGCGCCAAAATCGAGCCCGATCGCCGTGACGACAGGGATCAATGCCGCCTTGAGCGCGTGCTTCCCGATCACCCGCGTCTCGCCCAGACCCTTGGCGCGGGCGGTGCGTATGTAGTCGAGGCGAATCACCTCGAGCATTGACGCGCGCGTCAACCGGGCGATGTAGGCGGTCGATCGCATCCCCAGCGTGAGCGCCGGGAGAATGAGATATGGCAGCGCGCCGCCGCCAAACCCAGACGGCGGCAGCAAGCGCCACGAGACGCTGACCACCAGAATGAGGATTAGCCCCACCCAGTAAACAGGGAACGAGATCCCGACCAGCGCGACGGTCATCCCCAAACCGTCGAGCCATGTCGACTGTTTGACCGCCGAGACGACGCCGATCAGCACCCCGGAGAGGATGGCGAATACCATAGCCACCGACGCCAGGTAGAGCGTCTTGGGGAAGTGGTCCATGATCCCGTCGAGCACCGGTTGTCCGGTGATGTACGACGTGCCCCAGTCGCCGTGGATCAGACCGGCGACATAATGGTAGAACTGACTCCAGACCGGTTCATCGAGATGGAGCTCGGCCCGGAGTCGATCGATCGTCGCCTGGTCGAACCGCTCGCCGACCATCGCCAGCACAGGATCCCCGGGCGCGATGTAGAGCAGCACGAAGGTCACGACGAGGACCCCGAGCAGGACTGGGATCGTGTGGACGATGCGGCGCAGGGTGTATTGAAGCATAGTGGACGCTCAAACGTATGGATGGTGCCCCGAGGGTCGCAATCCGCCCGTGACGTTGATCGCTCGAAACATGAGATTGTAGGTCTCGATTTGAACGATAAGGAGGAAATGTGATATCAAGAACGACTCTCGGCGTGCTGGCGCTCATCGTCACGCTCACGTCTCAGGGCCTAGCGCAAAACGGCGATGATCAACGGTTTCGGACGCCGGGGCTTCCAACCCCGAACAGCTATCGAACGGCGGCCGGTTTGCCGGGTGTCGATTACTGGCAACAGCGTGTTGATTATCAGATTCGGGCTACGCTGGATCCGGCCGCCAACCGAGTGTCGGGGTCGGAGACGATTACGTACGCCAACAACTCCCCCGATTCGCTAGGGTATCTCTGGGTGCAACTCGATCAGAACTTGTTCGCGCCCGGTAGTCGTGGCGCGCAGGCGTTTCCTCTGGAAGGGCGGTTCGGTGGTGGAGGGCCCGGCGGTGGCTACACGATCTCGGCGGTGACTTCGGGCGGTGACGCACTCGACCACCGAATCAACGACACGCTCATGCGGGTTGACCTGGCGAGCCCGGTTCCTCCCGGTGGCACGACGACGCTGTCGATCGACTGGAGCTTTCGCGTTCCCGCGAGCGGCGCCGATCGGATGGGGCGCGATGGCAACCTGTATCTGCTGGCGCAGTGGTATCCGCGGTTGGCGGTCTACGACGACGTGAATGGCTGGAACACCCTGCCGTACTTGGGGCAGGGCGAGTTCTATCTCGAGTATGGTGACTTCGACGTCGAGCTGACAGTCCCGGCGACGTACTTCGTGGGCGCCACCGGGTCGCTCTTGAACCCCGAGGAAGTGTTGACCGCCACTCAGCGTGAGAGGTTGGCACTGGCCCGTGAAGGCGGGCAGGTCGTGAACGTCGTCGCGGAGTCGGAGTTCACCGACGTAGCGGCAATCCGCCCGCGCACCGATGGTTCGCTGACGTGGCGTTTCCGGGCCGAGGACGTGCGTGACTTCGCCTGGGCGGCGAGCCCGCGGTTCGCATGGGATGCCACCAGCCACGGCAACACACTGATCCACTCCCTGTATCGACCGAGCGCCCGATCGTGGCGCGAGGCAGCCGAAATGAGTCGGCACTCGATCGCCTTCTATTCAGAGTACCTGGGCGAGTACCCCTATCCGACGGCGACCGCGATCGAGGGACCGGTGTTTGGTATGGAGTACCCGATGGTCATTTTTGTCGCGCCGGAGACCAACCGTGAAACGCTGTTTGACATCATCGATCACGAGTGGGGTCATATGTGGTTTCCGATGGTTGTCGGTTCCGACGAGCGACGGTATGCGTGGATGGACGAGGGGTTTGACACGTTCATCAACCAGTTGAGCAAGAAGGAGTATTTCCCGGAGAGCAAGCCCGAGCTCTTCAATGTGGCGCAGTACGCGGCCGCGATCCGTACCTACGAGGAGCAGCCGATCGGGATTGCGCCGGACGCGTTCGATCCCGAAACCCCGGCGCTCGGGATCGCTGGCTACACCAAGCCAGCGGTCATGCTGAATGCGCTGCGGGGTCTGGTCGGCCCCGAACCGTTCGACGCGGCCTTGGGGCGTTACTTCGAAGTGTGGTCGTACAAACACCCACAGCCGGCCGACTTCTTCCGATTGATCGAGGACGAGGTCGGGATGGAACTCGGGTGGTTCTGGTACAACTGGATCTACACGACCGGCACCAATGATTTGGCGATCCTGGGGGTCGATCAGAACCGCAATAGCGAGTCGTGGACGGTGGTCGTGTCGGTCGACCAGCGCGGCGATCTCTTGATGCCAGCGGTGGTCGTAGGGATCACGGCGGATGGCGCCAGTGACACCGTCACCATCCCCGTCCACGCGTTCTACGGCACCGATCGCGCAGCGGCCGCGCTCACCTTGCCCGACCGCGCCGAGCGAATCACCGTCAACGCCGGCCCCGATTGGGGTGACATCAACCCGCAGAACAACACGTGGGAGCGGTAGAGGC
>DAOWHI010000258.1 GCA_030641505.1 Gemmatimonadota bacterium
CGGTTCCCGGACATCGAACGCATCAAGCACACGCTGAAAGAGCCGGTCGTGTTTGATGGGCGCAACGTTTATGATCTTGATACCATGGCGAACCATGGATTCTCGTACTACTCGATCGGGCGGCGTACGATCGAGCGCGAAGACTAGGCCTTGAATCGATTGGTAATAGGGATCGCCGGGGGCACCGGTTCAGGCAAGACGACCGTGGCCACCAACATCATGCAGCGGCTCGATCTCGACTCGGTTACGATTCTAGAGCAGGACGCCTACTACTACGACCTTACCGATCTCGCACCGGCCCAGCGAGAGCGGTGTAATTTCGACCACCCCGACTCGATCGAAGTGCGTTTGTTTGTCGAGCATATCCGGGCCCTCAAAGCGGGCCAAGAGATTGAACGACCGGTTTATGATTTTACCGTTCACGCGCGGACCACGGACACCGTTCCGACAATTCCACGGGATGTCGTGATCGTTGAGGGTATCCTCTTGTTTCACTTTCCTGAGGCGCGTGCGCAACTCGACATCAAGATCTTCGTCGACACGCCTTCGGATATCCGACTTCTGCGCCGCATCACCCGGGATATTCACGAGCGAGGGCGGACTCTGGAAAGCGTGACGCAGCAGTACCTCGAGACAGTCCGGCCGATGCACGAGGAGTTCGTGGAACCTTCCAAACGTCATGCCGATGTAATCATCCCTGAGGGTGGCTACAACGATATCGCCATTGACATGATAGCCAGTCGGATTCGGCTGCTTCGAGGCGTGGCGATGTGATCGGGGTTGGGGACGTAACGACTGCAGTGCGCAACGGGGACGGTCGTGCGGGGTAGCAGGGAGAACCCGGCGATGTTATCAGCGCGAAGGCTAGTCGATTGGCAGGCGGAGATGGTAGACGCGTGGCACCTCGATCAAAGTACAGTAGAACGCTCTCTCGTTGGTGGTCTGCGGTCGGTTGGTCGAACGCCCGAGCTCGACCGGGCGATAAGCGAGGAGCATCTTGTCAACATCCGGCTCTGGCACGAAGAAGACGAAGCGCGAAGACCGAGCGTCGCCGACCATGTCGTGGCTGCTACTAAGCGTCGGATCGATGTACTGAATCAGCAGCGGAACGATCTCATTGAGCGAATCGACGATGTGCTGCTTGAGCTTCTAGCCGAGTCCAACCTCCCACGCGCGACGGCGCCACTACATTCTGAGACACCAGCTGCGATTATCGATCGGCTGTCGGTGTTAGCACTCAAAGTGTACCACATGCGTGAGGAGGCCGATCGGTCGGATGCGCAGGAGGCGCATCGCACGTTATGCCGGGAGCGACTCGAGGTTCTCGAACGACAACGAGACGATCTTGCCGCGTGTCTTGATGCGCTATCGATCGATCTAGAAGCGGGCAACAAGCGATTTCAACGCTACCGGCAGTTCAAGATGTACAACGACCCAGAGATGAATCCGGCGATCCGATCGGCAATAGAGCAAAGGAAACAATGAGATGCGCGGTAGGCTGCAGGTAGCGAGTATCGGAGTGTGGATGGCGGTGTGTGTGGCCGCTTGCGGCCACGAGGGCAAGCGCTACGAGGCTCGCGGAGACCGGTACAGTGCTCTCGGTGAGCACCTTGATGCGCGGGTCGAATACGAGCTTGCGCTGACTGAGTCCGGGACAGATGCACCGTTTGGGTTACGACTCAAAGCGGCCGAGTTGACGCTGGCCGCAAAGGACTTCGATGACGCCACCGAGCGATTCCATGACCTCATCGAACGCCGCCCAGACTATGCGGACGAGATCAGCGCACTCTACCATCTGCACGCCGAGCGATGGCTCGCGACCGGGGACACTTTCGCGGCACTGCAAGCGATCGAGTGGCTCCAGGCGCGAGACTCGACAGCCAGTCTAGATAGGTTGCACTATGTGCTCGGCGACGTTGCTTTTCTCCGACCCGACTATGATCGTGCGATGATCGCCTACCTGCTTGGTCTGTCGCGCGATCCCGGAGGTGCACCGGCAGACGTGTACGTCCGATTGGGGGATGCCTTCGACCGGAAACGCAATTGCGTGGCCGCAGTCACATATTTTGAAACGTATCTGTCGATGGCTGGAAACGACGGAAGTCTATCCGAGGATGCGCGCTACCGGCTTGGTGCATGTGCGCTCAGGCTGGCCCAGCGTGCTTTCGTGAACGGGGACTACGTGCGCGCCATGGACAACGTCCAGAGGATGATCAAGACGGGTGAGCCAGCGAGTCGGCTCGCAGAGGCTCGCCTGTTGACGGGTCGTCTCCACGAGCGGTTTGGCAATCGGCAGGCGGCGATACAGTACTATCGACGGGTTGTGGACAACGATGAGAATGTGCGATCGCGGCCAGCGATAGAGGCTTATCGCAGGCTGAAACAACTTGAGTTTGGCATGCCGCTGGAGACCGATACAGAGCCCGAGCGAGTGCCTGGCGAAGAGGGTGGTGAGGGGTGAGCGTACTTCATCGGTGTGGGATGATCACCGCGGCGCTCACGATCGTCGGGTACGGTTGTGCGTCTACGGGCGAGAACCATGTGCTCTCGGCGGATGAGCAACACGCCGAGGCACTCGATCTGTATGAGCGTCGTAACTACGTTGAAGCCGTATCGGCACTGCAGGCGTTCAGCTTCAACTACCCTCAAGATCCGCGCGTGGAAGACGCTCGCTGGTTGACGGCCCAGGCGTACTATGGAGCCAAAGATTGGGTGACAGCAGCCCAGGAGTACTTAGGATTCCAGCGCGATTTTCCACGCGGTGAACGGGCACCAGAGGCGCTGTACCAAGCGGCCCGGTCCTATGAGCGACTTTCGTTGAGGCCGGAGCTCGACCAACGCGATACTGAGCGCGCCATCAACATGTACGAACGATTGACAACCGAGTACTCGCGCAGCGAGTTCGTCGAGGAAGCAAAAGAGAAACGCCGTCGCCTGCGCAACAAGCTGGCGGAGAAAGTATACCTGAACGCTGAGTATTACTTTGACCATAAGAGATATGAAGCCGCGGAGATCTACCTCGTGGATTTGATAGAGAAATACCCTGACTCGGATTGGTTGGCGGCCAGCTATTCGTTGCTGGCCGAGACGTTCTGCGAGCAGGGACTTCGCGATCGCGCGTTCGAGCTGTACGAGCTCCTGCTCGATACCTTCCCGGATTCGGACGCCGCGTCCGAGGTGGACGATCGACTGTCACCGGGATGCCGAGAGGCGAGACCCCCGGCGGCACAGCTTGAGGCGGAAACGAACGGCCGGTGAGTCACGGCTCCGGCGCGGAAGCGCGAAAAGGAATTCTCGGGGGCACGTTCAATCCCCCGCACATCGCACATCTCATTGTGGCCCACGTTGTGCGAGAGGCGCTTGAACTGGACCTAGTGCTCCTAACCCCGAGTTTTCGGCATGCATTCAAGGGGGATGCAGAGGTGAGTCCGAGGGATCGTGCGACGATGACCGAGTTGGCAGTGGCCGGAGACGCGGAGTTGATCGCAGATCGGTTCGAGATCGAACGCGGCGGCGTGTCGTACACGGTTGATACCTTGATCGCGCTTCGGGAGCGTGAACCGGACACCCGCTGGCATTTGATCATCGGTCACGACAACCTGGCCGAGTTGGCGGCGTGGCACAAAGTCGAACTGCTACCTGAGTTGGCGCATATCGTTGTGACGTCGCGAGGAAGCTCACTGCGAACAGATTCGTTGCCAGACCTTCCTTTCGCTGGGGAGTGGACTCCCGTAAAAGTGCCGGCGTTCGAAATATCGTCGAGCCAGATCCGGGACCGGGTGCGGCGTGGACGATCGATCCGCTATTGGGTGCCGCCGGCCGTTGAGGCCTACATCCTCGAGCATGGTCTGTATCAGAGGGGGGATCTGGGGCCACGTTGATCCCGGGACGAGAAGCGTCTAAATTGATGGTTCTACCGGCAATATCCCGCCCAACCGAAGCTCTAGGTAATCCGCGCGCCGGGCGCCGAGGCCAGGTCTTGATGACCTGCTTGGCAGATTCGCCGCGTATGGCTTCGTAGCACAAAGAGGTTTCTAGTGGTTCTACAATCGATGTTGAAAGTGTTTGTCGGGGACAAGCACGGTCGCGAGCGAAAACGGCTGTGGCCAATTATCGAAGAGATCAATGGGCTGGCCGCATCGATGGAGTCGTTCTCCGACGACCAGCTGCTAGCCGAAACCGAGGAGTTTCGTCGTCGGCTTGGTGAGGGCGAGAACCTCGATGACATCCTGACCGAGGCGTTTGCTGTCGTCAAAGAAGCGTGTCGCCGAAACCTCGGTCGCAGCTGGCAGGTGACCGACCAGGAGTTCATCTGGGACATGGTGCCCTACGACGTACAGCTATTCGGTGGCATCGTCCTCCATGAGGGGAAGATCGCCGAGATGGCGACCGGTGAGGGCA
>DAOWHI010000253.1 GCA_030641505.1 Gemmatimonadota bacterium
ATGCTGCAGTGACCACCATTGTCACTTCCAGCCAGGGATCGGAACGGGCCCGCGTAGATCGCGTTCATCGACGCGCGGGGGCTGATCAGGAGCTTCCCCGCTGGGTTGAAGGCGATCATTCCGAAGTGGCCCTGGCTTAAGCCGTGACCCATCTCGTGTGTAGCCACAGTCTCAACGTCGAAATCTGGACCCGGATCGTTCACGGTGTCGTCATCCCAGAAGAACGCGTCGTTGTAGTAGATCTCCCGGAATGCCGTGTCCGCCTTGCCGTTGCCGTCATTATCGCACGGACCGGTAGCGGGGCCCGCACAATCGATGAAGATGAACGTGAACGTCGCACCGAGGATGAAGCCGCTGCCACCCGGTGCGATCGTGTCCCAGAACGCCCCTGGCAACCATCCACCGTGGGTTAGATCGGCAAAAATGCCGTTGAAGCCGCCAAAACCCTGCAGGAACTGGACGAAGCCGATATCAAATGGCGCGTTCCCAAAGAACACCAAGGGAATCGTCGAGCAGCTCTGCGCCTGCCAAGTACCCATTGAGCGGCTGATCGCAGCAAACGTGGTGGCCGCACTCAACCCACTCGTTGTAGCACCGTCAGCCGACAGGTCATTGACCCAGCTGATACCAGGCGGAGCGGCGCCCCAGGGACGGTTTGGATCCCCGGGAATGAAATGGTGCCCCAGCTGCTTGTTGCCAACATTCTTGGCCAACACAGTCAGACCCATCTCTTCGCTGTCACCGGAGGTAATGTACTCGACAACCCCCAGTTGGTAGTTTGCGCCCACGAGCGCCGCATTCACGCCGTCAATGAAGACCTGGACGGCTTGTTCGTTTGCGTTGCTTGCAGCCTTTTTCGCCGGCGTCAGGCCACCCGGGGTCGCAACGTCAACGGGTGACGTCGACTGCTCTTGACACGCTACGACAAATAGCGCAACAAAGAAACTTGCAAGAACACCTGTAAACACGCGTGCTCTGTGCATCTGCCCTCCTGCTTTGTGTTGTAACGCCCGCAACTATCCTCGCCGCGGAACAAGTGACCCAGTTTCACACTCTCGATCAAACCGCCGCCTCTTGAAGACGGGGGATACCTTCCGGCTGGCCTGTAGGGTTAGAAGGCGTTGGAGATGGAGTGTGGCGCCCGAAAATGCTACACGAGAGGCCGTACGACCGCAAGGTTCTCGGCTGAACTTGCGGCTTATCAAGCAACCGGATAGAACCTGTGGCGTGACACCAACTGGCACGTTCACGTTCCAGGGCCCAGCTGGCGCCCTAGAGGCTATCTATCGCGAGGGGAAACCCGATTCCACTCGCGTGGCAATCGTTTGCCACCCGCACCCGCAGCACGGTGGCACGATGCACAACAAGGTCGTCTACCGCGCCGCCAAAGTGTTCGAGTCGGTTGGCTATCCGACTCTGAGATTCAACTACCGCGGGGTCGGTAGATCCGAGGGTTTGTTCGATGACGGTTTCGGCGAAGCAGATGACGTGCAAGCTGCGATCAATTGGCTGGTCACCAACCGACCCGGACCGGACGTCGTGCTTTGCGGTTTCTCTTTTGGCGCCGTCGTTGGCCTGCCGATCGGCGCGGGCGACGATCGGGTGACACATCTGGTCGGGCTCGGCACGCCGACCGGTCGGTTCCCTTTCGATCGGTTATCTGACGTCACCAAACCCAAGCTGTTCATCCAGGGCGACAACGATGAATACGGAGCGGTCGATTTGCTGCGCGACAAACTCAAGACGGTCGGCGAACCGTGGGAACTTGTTGTGATTGAAGGTGCGGATCACTTTTTCACCCACCGCCTCGACGAGTTAGAACAGGCGATCGCTTCCCGTTTCACCCGATCATCGTGACGTCGTCGCTGCTATACCTGCTCTTCTTTCTGTCCGGCGCTGCTGGTCTTGGCTACGAGATCGTGTGGACGCGGATGTTCGCGGTCGGGTTGGGCCACGAGATCGTGAGCTTGCTGGCGGTGGTGTCGGCTTTCTTTGCCGGGTTTGCGGTCGGCGCCTGGGCGCTGGACAAACGAGTCAGCAGCAGCCGCACGCCGGGACGTTGGTACGCGGGGCTCGAGATCGGGATCGGCCTGTGGGCGATCGCGACTACCGTGCTCATCCCGTGGATGAACGAGACCGTGGCATCGTTGATAGGACCCGAACCGAGCGCGCTCCGACACTGGTCGTTCGCATTCCTTGTCCCGGTCATCACGCTCTTCCCCGCGACCGCCGCGATGGGCGCGACGCTGCCCGCTATGGATCGGCTCTTCTCGCGACTCCGACACGAAGGTCGTTCGATCGGCGGGATCTACGGCGTCAATACGCTGGGTGCGGTTGCCGGCACCTTGGCTTCGACGTTTGTGATTATACCGGTGTTGGGGTTTCGCGCGACCGCGCTCTCGCTCGCCCTCGTCAACATCTTCGTCGGAATCGTTGTACTGCTCGGCTTCTCGCGCCACGAGGAAACCCGGCAGCCGATTCACCAGCCGATCGGCGAAATCGGCGCCCGCCGATTGGGACTCACCGTGTTCGCGACGGGTACACTTGGCATCGGGTACGAGGTCCTCGGCGTGCGCGTCATGTCTCAGGTGCTCGAGAACACGGTCTACAGCTTCGCCGCGGCGCTTGCCGTGTACTTGTTTGGCACCGCCCTTGGCGCGACCGTCTATCAGCGATTCATCGTCGGCCGGTTCGGTCCGCAATCGGACGACACGATCGCGCGTCGCACGCTTTCGCGACTCGTCATCGCTACGTCGATCGCGTGTCTTTTCGGCGTGCAGGTGCTATCGCGCGCCGACGCCATCTACGCCACCGCACGTCAACAGTTCGGTGGCGGGTTTACTGGATCTGTCGGCGCCGAGCTAGTGGTGGGATTCACCGTGTTTTTCCTGCCAAGCTGCCTAATGGGCGCCACGTTCAGCCACCTGGCGCAATCAGCCCGCCAGACGGCCGGGGGTGTCGGTCGCGCGTTGGGGCTCAATACCGCGGGCGCCACGCTTGCGCCGTTCGTGTTTGGCGTTCTCCTGCTACCGGCTGTTGGCTCCAAGACATCGCTGATCGTCGTAGCGCTGGGCTACCTCCTGCTGATCCCGCGGCTGAAACCGAGGCCGTTGCTTGTCGCAGCGGTGCCCATCGCGGCCCTGCTTTCGGTTCCCACCAACCTCATGCTCGTCAAACCAGCTCCTGGAGGAGAGGTCCTCGTGAGTGATGAGGGGACGATGGCGGTCGTCTCGGTGGTCACGGATCAGCAAGACAACCGATTCCTCAAGGTCAACGACCGCTTTTACATGGGCGGTACGAACGCGGCGTTCCCGCAATGGCGACAAGCGCACATCCCACTCGCGCTGCACCGGAGTCCGGAAAGCGTCCTGTTCCTCGGGATCGGCACCGGTATCACGATGGGAGCTGCGGCCGCTCACGCGAACCTCCAGACCGACGGCGCCGAGCTGGTACCGGAAGTGATCGACGTCCTACCGTACTTCGGCGAGTTCAACGCTGACCTGGCGGCCCGTGACGACATGCGTTTGATGGTAGCTGATGCGCGTCGCTACGTGCGCAGCGCAGACCGACAGTACGACGTCATCGTGGGGGATCTCTTTCACCCCGGACGCGACGGCGCCGGTTCGCTCTACACGGTCGAACACTTTGTGACGGTTCGCGACAGGCTCTCATCGGGTGGCCTCTTCTGTCAGTGGCTGCCGCTCTACCAGCTCAATACCGACGTGCTCAAGATCATCGTTCGGAGCTACCTCGAAGCGTTCCCTGATGCCGTTGCGTTCCTGGCGCACTTCAACGCCGAGTCGCCAACGCTGGGGTTGGTCGGCTCACAGGAGCGCTTGCGCTACGACGCGGACTGGATGGAGCGACGCTTTCCCGAGCCGTTTCGGGCCGAACGGCTGAGAGAGGTTGACCTCGCGAACACGATGTCGCTGCTGGGGAGCTTCGTGGCCGGCACCGACGACCTGACCGCCTTTGCTGGAGACGGCCCGCTCAATACCGACGACTTGCCACTGGTGACCTTTATGGCGCCCGACTTTATCTATACGGCCGATCCCAGAACCTACTCGACCCTCCTCGAGCTTACCGACGCGATCACGCCGAGAGCGGCGGACATTCTGCGAGACGCGGACGCGGCGAGTCAGTTCGCCACGCGTCTCGATCGGTACCTCGCCGCGCGACAGATTTATCTCGTGGCCGATGTCGAGCGTGTCGAAGGCCGCTACCGGTTCGCGATCGAAGGCTACCTCGCGAGCGCTCGTGAGAGCCCCGACTTTGGACCCGCCCGCGACATGACGATGGCGTTGGCGCGATCGATCGCGGCAACCGATCCAGATCAGGCGCGGGAGATTCTGTCCCGCTTGCAGGCAGCGAACTCCGCGCCATAGACTCTCGCCACCTACGCCATGTCGATCCTACTTGAAATCCTACGCAATCTTCTCGGGACGCTCGTCCGGCAGTGGCCGGAGCTCGTCAGCACGTTCTATGGCGTGCTACTCGGCGGGCTGGCAGCGCTGGCGGTCGTGCGGTGGCAGCTCAGCGAAGAGCGCAAGACGCGAGAGGGCCACGACAAAGAATTTCTGACCTTTCTCGTCGAACACGTCAACCGCGAGATCACCAAGAACACCCGTACGCTCGAGGATCTGATCGAAGCGTGTCAGCAGTCAGTCAAGGCACGGACCGAGATCTGGGACTGGGCGGCGACGATCGTCGGGGCGTTCACCAGCGAAGCCCACAACGATCTGTATCGGACGGGGCTGCAGCGTTACCTGCCAGCCTCGTTTGAAGAGCGGATCCGGCGCGGCAACACGATCGCGATCGATATCAGGAATCAGGTCCGACAGGCGCGCGCGCAGCACATCTTCAACGATCGTTACCGCGACGACGGACAAGCGCTCAATGACACGCTATTCGCCGGCGTCAAGGCAACCCTCCCAGGTGCAAGAGAGGCGCTGATCGCTTGCGACGAAGTGGTTTCACCGGCCAACCTGCCGTGGACAGATCGCATCCTGACCCAGAAACAGCTCCGACGTCGCGCAAGTTGGCGCAGGCGACTCACCAAGCTGCGCCCGCGTCGCAACAAGAAACGTTAGATCGGCCGCAGCCACACCTTCCGCGTCCGCGGACCGTCAAACTCGCAGAAAAAGACCGACTGCCACGTGCCGAGCTTGAGATCGCCACGCTCGACCGGCAGCAACACGGATGAACCGGCGATACACGACAGGACGTGGGCCGGCGAATTCCCCTCGGCGTGCTGATACGATAGGTCTTCCGGGACCAACCGCTCCCACGCCATCAGGATGTCGCGTGCAACTGCCGGGTCGGCGCCCTCGTTGATAGTTATGCCAGCCGTCGTGTGTGGCACGTAGGCCAACCAGGCGCTGTCGCCGCCATGTTCTCGGATCGCCGAGCTGACTTCGCTGGTAATGTCGAGTAGAACCCTGCGCTCGTGGGTACGAACCGGGAGCTCAATCATAAATCGCTAGTAGCGCGCTAGCTCGAGGATGGCGCGGCGGATGTCTTCGACTTGAGGCAGGATCGCGTCTTCGAGCTGCGGCGCGTAGCCGACCTGGATGTCGAGCGCCGCCACGCGCCGAACCGGACCGTCGAGGTGCTCGAACAGCTCGTCGGCGATGCGGGTCGCGATCTCTGCACCAAACCCCCACGAGACCGGGTCCTCGTACACCATCAACGCCTTGTTGGTGCGCCGGATCGAGGATTCGATGGCTGACCAGTCGTAGGGTGACAACGTCCTCAGGTCCAAGATATCGACCTCGATCCCCTCCTTCGCCGCTTCCTTGGCTGCCAGCAGCGATCGCTGCACGGTCGCGCCGTAGGTCACGATCGTCAGGTCGCTGCCACCGCGAACGGTGGCCGCCTTTCCAAACGGGATCATATAATCGGGCCCGGGATAGCGACCCTTGTTGTACGTCTGGCGGTAGAGGTGCTTGTGCTCGAGAAAGATGACCGGGTCGTCACACCGGATCGCGGTCCGCAGCAGCCCGTTGGCGTCCTCTGCGGTGGCCGGCATGACAACGCGCAGCCCCGGGTTGGCGGTAAACAGCACGACGCCCGACTGCGAGTGATAGATGCCGCCGCCCTTGAGGTAGCCGCCACATGGCACCCGCACGACGAGCGGTGCGGAGAAATCGTCGTTCGAGCGCCATCTGAGAAGCGCAAGCTCGTTTCGAATCTGATGGTACGCCGGCCAGATGTAGTCGAAGAACTGGATCTCGACGACCGGCTTGAGCCCCCTGGTCGCCAAGCCGATCGCGCGTCCCACGATGTTCGCTTCCGCGAGCGGTGAGTTGTAAACGCGCACGCCACCAAAACGGCGCTGGATGTTGGCGGTGACCTTGAACACGCCGCCCTTGCCTTTGACATCGTCCAGAACCTCTTCGCGACTGGCGTCGGCCACGTCCTCGCCGAACACGACGATCCGCGGATCGCGCTCCATCTCGTCGCTGAGGCAATGGTTCAACAAGTCGACCATGGTGGTCGGCTCGCCGTCGAACTCTGGCCGCGACGAGAATTGCTCGTCGGTCGGAGCGACGTGCGGTGAGTAGACGTAGTCGAGGGCTGTCTCCGGTTCGGGTTGTTTCGCGACCAGTGCGCGCTCTACCGCGGCTTCGATCTCGGTGTCGATCTCGTCACGGATCGCCTCGAGCTCACCAGCGGTAGCGATACCATCCCGCTCCAACATCATCGGGAACGTCCGGAGCGGGTCACGCTGCGCTTCCTCCTCGCGCTGGCTATCCAGTTTGTACATCCGCTCGTCGTCCGACAGTGAATGCGAATAAGGTCGGATAACGTGGGCGTGAACAAACGCCGGACCGCGGCGAGCACGGCAGTGGTCGATCGCCGTTTCGAGGACGCGGTAC
>DAOWHI010000217.1 GCA_030641505.1 Gemmatimonadota bacterium
CACAATGGTGGGGGCAACGGGGTCTTCAATCGGTACGTGGTGCAGCAGATACTGCGACGTCCCGAAATCGATCGACCCGACGTGCTCCACGTCATTATCGACCGTGGGACGTTCTCCGCGGCGCAGCAACTGACCAACGATCTGGAGTGGTGGACCCAGGCCACGTTCGTCGGCGAGCCGACAGGTCAGAAGCCGAGTCAGTTCGGCGATCACCAGCCGCTAGACCTGCCAGGGAGTGGCGTCACCGTCAACATCTCGACGGTCTTCCATCAGGGGCCGAACCCACTCGACCGACGAGATTTCGTACCGCCAGACATCTACACGCCGCTCGAATCATCTGATTACCGCAATGGCAACGACCCGGCGTTAGCGGCGATCTTGTCACCGCCGCCCTCGACCACGGCGCTGTCATCCATTCAGTCAGCCGTCGAGAGCGGCGACATCGAGGCCGCCGAGCGGACCCTCGAACGCGCCCGAGAGAACGTTGCCACTCGGTTCCAGAACTTCGAGGCCCAACTCAACTCGCTGGGGTATCGATTGCTCCGCGCCCGCGAGGCGGAGGCCGCAATCGCCGCCTTCCAGCTCAACACACGCGCCTACCCTGAGTCGGCCAACACGTTCGACAGCCTGGGAGAGGCGCTAGCGGCGGTTGGGCGTCGCGACGAAGCGGTGGCGGCATATCGTCGCGCGCTCGAGATCGATCCCGACTATCCCCCTTCGGTGGCGGGTCTTCGACGGTTGGAGGAAACCGAATAGACGGCTATCGGGATCATCTCGAGTTCGCTACCGAGACCGCCCTCCGAGCCGGTCGGCTAGCGCTCTCCCATTTTCAACGCCCGATCGAGATCATCGAAAAAGAAGATCTGTCGCCGGTCACGGTTGCGGACCGGGGAGCGGAAGCTCTCATCCGAGAATTGATCGAATCAGCGTATCCCCAACACGGAATCTTGGGCGAGGAGATGGGAGAGACAGGCTCGCAGGAGAGTCACCGCTGGATCGTCGACCCGATCGACGGAACGCGATCTTTCATTCACGGGGTGCCGCTTTGGGGTGTGCTGTTGGGTTTGGAGATCGACCGTGAGATGGTCGTCGGGGTGTGCTATATGCCGGCGCTCGATGAGATGTTCGCTGCCGCCAAGGGTGAGGGTTGTCATTGGAACGGGCGCCCGTGTCACGTGAGCCGGACATCGACATTGTCGCGGGCGATGGTCTGTTTCACCGATGCCACGGACTTGGAGCGAAGGCACCCGGGGTTTTGGTCGCGACTGCGGACGAATGCCGGGACGCTACGGGGCTTCGGCGACTGCTACGGACATTGCTTGGTCGCGTCCGGTCGAGCCGATGCGATGCTGGACCCGATCATGAGCATCTGGGACAACGCCGCGCTCAAACCGATCATGGAGGAGGCCGGGGGCTCGTTCACCGATTGGAGCGGGGACGCGACGATCTACGGCGAGTGCGCCATCAGCACAAACGGGCAATTACTGCCTGAGCTTCAGGAGTTGATACACTAGCACGTTCGGCGTCAGCTAAAAGAGTAATAATTCCTAAACGCAGATTGTGCCCCTTTCGGCACCTGGCCCTTGTGGTTCCGACCAACGAGAGAGACTTTTAGAGGGCAAAACCCATACGCCAAAAGGGGGCAAGATGATTGGACTGCGGATTCGTAGCACGGTTGTTTTCTTGATTTCCACGCTCATGCTGGCGTGTGGGGGCGGTGGGGAGACACCAGGTAACGCGATATCGACGACCAACTCGAGTAATGGGGCTGGTAGCGAGATCGCCGCTTGCGATCTCCTGACCGCCGACGAGGTCGCCACCGTGCTTCTCGGCTCGGATGAAGGCATGACGGTGAAGAGTGGCGAGTCGATGATCGAGGGCGTCGACTCTTATCAGTGCTCGTACTCGAATACCGATTTCGATCTACTGACTGTCATCGTCCATGTCGCTACTAACAGCGAGCAGTTCATCCAGATCGAGCCCAAACGGCCGATGTCGGAGCTCTACGACGAGATCCGTGAGATCGAAGTCGGCGACGGCGGTTGGTTGTATGGCGACCCGACCGAAATGCAGCTGACCGCAGGTCAGGGTCACGCCGTGATCGAACTGGAACTCATGTCGGTCGACGCCGGCGAACGTGGCGACGCAATCGTTGCGCTCGGTGATGAAATCGCAAAGCGAATTGACTAAACCTGAGAGGACTTCAATGAGCAGAATAGCAGGCCTTGTATTCGCGTTGGCGGTCACGATTCTCCTCGTGACGGCGACTGGGATTCGCGCGCAGCACGTCGGCAACATCGCCATCAATCCCTATGGTGGCGCGCTCATTTTCGACGACGGTGCGGTGAACGATCTCGGGTTGGAGGTCGATGTTGGCGCGATCTTTGGTGGCCGACTGATCGTCGCGCTGCCCGGAAACTTCCGACTCTTTGGCGCCTACGGCTACGCGCCGCTCACTATGGACACGTCCTCGTTTGTCGGAGAGCCGCTGAGTGCCCCCGAGCTCGACGTAAACAGCCATCTCTTCTACGGTGGTCTTGAGTACAACATGTTCTCACGCGTGTCGGCGACCACGCTGTTGCTGTCGGCGGGTGTCGGGGGGATGGTGTTCGACGTAGAGAG